>JAJZHS010000247.1 GCA_021798395.1 Pseudomonadota bacterium | reverse complement strand
TCAATGCCCGCCGCTACAAGATCCTGGCGTTCGGACTCGGAGCCGCGCTCGCGTCGCTCGCCGGTGCCCTGTTCGCCAGTGTGATGGGCAACGTCAGCCCGGGTTCGTTCAGCTTTGCCGAGTCGGTCACGCTGTTTGCGATCGTGCTGGTCGGCGGCCAGGGCTCGGTGGCGGGCGTGCTGCTGGGAACGGTGCTGATGTTCGTCGTGCCGCAAGCGTTCCGGCAGCTCGAAACGTATCGCTACCTGGTGTTCGGCATCGCGATGATGATCGCCATGGTCGCGCGTCCCGAAGGTATCTGGCCGCGCCGCGCTGCGCAGGAGGCCTGAGCATGGCGGGGCATCTGCTCGAGTTGAAGGGGGTGGGCATACGCTTCGGCGGCTTGCACGCGGTCGCCGATCTCAGCTTCGCGGTCGAGCCGGGCGAGGTGGTCGGGCTGATCGGGCCGAACGGAGCGGGAAAGACCACAGCGTTCAATCTGATCACCGGCGTCTATCGTCCGACGTCTGGCGAGATCCATTTCGACGGGAGCCTGATCAGCGGCAAAGCTCCCCACGAAGTCGCGACGCGTGGCATCGCACGGACATTCCAGACGATCCGCCTGTTCCACGGCCACAGCGTCCTGCAGAACATCCTGGCGGGCACGCATCTGCACGTGCGACAGCGCTGGTGGCAGGGTCTGTTGGGTGTTCCGGAACAGCGACGCGAGGAGCAGAGGCTGCGCGACGAGAGCATGTCGATGCTTGCTGAGCTGGGACTCGAGCGCTACGCGTCGATGAATGCCGGGCAGTTGGCCTATGGCGTGCAGCGACGCGTGGAGCTGGCCAGGGCGCTGATGACGCGGCCCCGCCTGCTGATTCTCGACGAGCCGGCCGCCGGCCTGAACGACGCCGAGTCGCTGGCGCTCAACGAGACGATACGCAACATACAAGGCCGCGGCATCGGCGTGCTGCTGGTCGAACACGACATGAACGTGGTGATGAACGTCACCGACAAGGTCGTCTGCATCAATTTCGGGCGCAAGATCGCCGAGGGGCTGCCGGAGGCCGTGGCCGCCGACGGAGCCGTGATCGAGGCTTACCTGGGCCGGGACGAAGAGCTATGAGCGAGTTTGAACGGGCGGCCCGGCCAACCGGCCCTGAAGCGCTGCTTGCGGTCAATGACGTGACGGTGAAGTACGGCGCGATCGCCGCCCTGCGCGGCGTCTCGCTGCGCGTGCGGCGCGGCGAGATCGTCTCCCTGCTCGGCGCCAACGGGGCCGGCAAGAGTACGCTCATGCGAACGATCAGCGGTCTGCTCAAGCCGGCCGCCGGGAGCCTCGTGTACGACGGACGCCCGCTGGCGGGCCTCAGTGCCGACCGCATCGTCTGCAGCGGCATTTCGCAGGTGCCTGAGGGGCGGCGGGTCTTTCCGACCCTGAGTGTTCGTGAGAATCTGATGCTGGGCGCCTACACGCGACCGGCCGGCGAAATGCGCGGCGGACTCGAAGCCGCCTACGCCCTTTTCCCGCGGCTGAAGGAGCGGGCCGGGCAACTGGCGGGCACCCTCTCCGGCGGCGAACAGCAGATGTTGGCGATTGGCCGCGCCTTGATGGCCCGGCCGCGACTGCTGCTGCTGGACGAGCCCAGCCTGGGGCTCGCTCCGATTATCGTGCGCGACATCTTCCAGGCGCTGCGCAGGATCGCCCGGGATGGTCTGACGATCCTTCTGGTCGAGCAGAACGCCCGAATGGCCCTGCGATTGGCGGATCGCGCCTACATCCTGGAGCATGGCGAGGTCGTGCTGGAAGGGACGGCGCGCGAATTGCTCGACTCGGATCTGGTGCGCGCGAGTTATCTAGGCGGCGGACATTGACGCTGGTGTACCGCATGAACGTAGGACGTGGACGATGAGCAGAAGGCTTCGATTTGTCGACTCGCATACGGGCGGGGAACCGACCCGCCTGTTGCTCGATGGAATCCCGAAACCCGGGGTGGGGGAAATCCGCGAGTGGTACCTGGAGGTCCGTCGCACGCATGGCTGGCTGCTTGCCGCCGCGGTCAACGAGCCGCGCGGATCCGACATTTTGGTAGGCGGCGTGTATTGGCCTGCCGCCGACGCTGCTTCGGCCGGCGAGGTGATGTTCTTCAACAACGTCGGGCTGCTCGGCATGTGCGGCCACGGCACGATCGGGCTCGTCGCCACACTGGCTCACCTCGGTCGCCTGGGGCCCGGCCGTCACACGCTGCAGACGCCGGTGGGCGAAGTGCGTGCGCTGCTGCACGACGACGGCAGCGTGAGCGTCGAGAACGTTCCCGCCTTCCGTCATCGCAAGGACGTTGCCGTCGACGTGCCGGGCTACGGCCATTTTGTCGGCGACGTCGCCTGGGGCGGCAACTGGTTCTACATCGTCGAACACGCCCAGGATCGCATCGACCTGTCGAATCGTGATCTGTTGACTGAGTTGTGCTGGGCCATACGCATCGAGCTTCGCGCGCGCGGCATCACCGGGCGCGGCGGTACCGAGATCGATCACATCGAGCTGTCGTCGGCGCGCGACGCCGCGCCCGGCAACGACGCGAGGAATTTCGTGCTCTGCCCCGGCAAGGCCTACGACCGCTCGCCGTGCGGAACCGGGACCAGCGCGCGCCTGGCCTGCCTGGCGGCCGACGGCGTGCTGGCTCCCGGCCAGGCGTGGCGCCAGGAAAGCGTCACGGGCAGCGTGTTCGAAGGCCGCTTCGAGCCAGGGGGTATCGACGACGACGGCACCGCCTGGATCAGGCCTTCGATCACCGGACGCGCGCAGGTGACCGCGGTTGGCGAGCTGCTGATCGACGACGCTGAGCTCGCCGCGTATCACTGGGAGTGATGCGATGGGAACGACCGACTGCCTCATCGTCGGCGGCGGCATCGTCGGCGCGGCGTGCGCTCGCGAGCTGGCGCGCGCCGGCGCGACGGTCGAGCTGCTCGAGGCCGAACATCTTGGCGCCGGCGCGACGTCGGCCGGCATGGGTCACCTGGTGACGATGGACGGCGTTCCCGGTGAACTCGAACTGACCCGGCACGGCGTCGAGGCCTGGCGGCGCGAGGACGAGGAACTTAAGCGCGTTGCCGAGCACGTGGGCACCGGAACGCTGTGGGTCGCGTCGACCCCCGCCGAAGTCGAGCAGCTCGAGCGCCAGCGCCAAGTGTTCGCCGCGGTCGGCGTCGACTCTGCGCTGTTGACGTGCGCGCAGTTGCGCGCGGTCGAACCGGCGCTGTCCGATGCCGCCTGTGCCGGCCTGCGTGTCGCCGGCGACGCGATCGTCTACGCGCCGAAGGCCGCGCAGTGGCTGGGCCGGCAGTCGTGCGGCGGTCGCCTGCGCGTGCACCGCGGAGCGCGCGTGGTGCGGCTGGGTGCGCACTGGGTGGAGGCCGCCGATGGGCGTCGCTTCGACGCCGCGCACGTCGTCGTCGCTTGCGGCTGGCAGACCCGCGCGCTGCTTCCCGACCTGCCGCTGGTCGCCAAGCGCGGGCATCTGCTGATCACCGACCGCTATCCGGGCACGCTGCGCCACCACGTACTCGAAATCGGCTACGCCGCCAGTACCCACGCGCACAGCGCGGTGTCGGTGTCGTTCAATGTGCAGCCCCGGCCGAGCGGGCAGATCCTGATTGGCTCGTCGCGTGAGATCGGCGTCGACGCCGCCGTCGAGGATCCGGCGATCGTGCGCCGGCTGGCTGCACGCGCCTTGCACTTCCTGCCCGGACTCGCCGGCGCCTCAGTGCTGCGCGCCTGGACCGGCGTGCGCGCGGCCTCACCCACCGGGATGCCGATCATCGGCCGTGCGCGGCTGCCGGACGGGCAGGGCCAAGTCTGGGTCGCCACCGGGCACGAGGGTCTGGGCGTGACGACGGCGCTGGTCACCGCGGCGATCCTGCGCGCGCTGATCGTCGGGGGCGCGCTGCCGCAGGGCTTGGAGAGCACGTACGCGAAGGAGGGGTCGTGAAACATCGGGCTATCGTCGTCCACGTCGATGGCCGCGCCGTCGAGGTGGCTGAAGGTGCCACCGTTGCCGCCGCGATCGAGCGCGCGGCAGCGGGCGTGCCGGCGATCTATCGGCGCGCGGTCGGGGGCCGCGGGCGCGCCGCGCTGTGCGGCATGGGCGTGTGCCACGAGTGCCGCGTCACGATCGACGGGCACGCGCACCGGCTGGCCTGCCTCACGCGCTGCGCGCCGGGGATGGTGATCGCGACCGAGGGGCCCTGAAATGACGCGATTCGACCTGCTGGTGGTCGGCGCCGGTCCGGCTGGGCTGGCCGCCGCCGCGGCCGCGGCGCGGCACGGCGCCAGCGTCTGCGTGCTCGACCAGGGTGCCGAGGCCGGCGGCCAGGTCTGGCGGCGCGACCTGCGCGC
>JAJZHS010000246.1 GCA_021798395.1 Pseudomonadota bacterium | reverse complement strand
GTGATCGCCGAGGTCAAGAAGGCCAGCCCGTCCAAGGGCCTGCTGCGCGCCGACTTCGACCCGGCCGCGATCGCCGCCAGCTACGCCGCGCACGGCGCCGCGTGCCTGTCGGTGCTGACCGACCGCGACTACTTCCAGGGCGACGCCGCGTACCTGCGCGCAGCGCGCGCGGCGTGCGCGCTGCCGGTGCTGCGCAAGGATTTCGTCGTCGACCCCTACCAGGTCGCCGAGGCGGCCGCGATGGGCGCCGACGGCGTGCTGCTGATCGCCGCCGCGCTCGACGACGCGCAGTTGCACGATCTGGAGGACTGCGCCGCGGCGTACGGGCTGGACGTTCTGGTCGAAGTCCACGATGCCGCCGAGCTGGCACGCGCGCTGACGTTGCGCACGCCGCTGATCGGCGTCAACAACCGCGACCTGCGCAGCTTCGAGACCCGGCTGGACACCACGTTGGGCCTGCTGGCCGGGATCCCGCCGACGCGGCTGGTGGTGACCGAAAGCGGAATCGGCACCCCCGACGACGTGGCGCGCATGCGCGCCGCCGGCGTGCACGCGTTCCTGGTCGGCGAGGCGCTGATGCGCGCGCCCGACCCGGGGGCGGCGCTGGAGGGGCTGTTCGGCCCCGGCTTGCGCCCCCGGGCTTGACAACGCGGGCGATTGCCTGGAAAATTTTAGATTCGCCTCGGAGGGGTGCCCGAGTGGCTAAAGGGGGCAGACTGTAAATCTGTTGGCTTACGCCTACGTTGGTTCGAATCCAACCCCCTCCACCAGGCAAACATACGGTTTCAGGTGGTTTCAGGTTCAGGTTCGATTTTTGGCAGTTGCAGGAACAGTTGCAGGTCTGGTCGAGGCGGGAGTAGTTCAATGGTAGAACCTCAGCCTTCCAAGCTGATGGCGCGGGTTCGATTCCCGTCTCCCGCTCCACACCGCGAAGTCCTGACGACCGCTTGCGGCTGCCGACGCAACACCGCCCATGTGGCTCAGTGGTAGAGCACTCCCTTGGTAAGGGAGAGGTCGCGGGTCCGATTCCCGCCATGGGCACCAAACCCCGTCTTCAGGAGCATTCATCATGGCGAAGAGCAAATTTGAACGCACCAAGCCGCACGTCAACGTCGGCACCATCGGCCACGTCGACCACGGCAAGACCACGCTGACGGCGGCGATCACGACCGTGCTGTCGAACAAGTTCGGCGGCGAGGCCAAGGCGTACGACCAGATCGACGCGGCGCCGGAGGAAAAGGCGCGCGGCATCACCATCAACACGGCGCACGTGGAGTACGAGACGGCCAACCGGCACTACGCGCACGTGGACTGCCCCGGGCACGCCGACTATGTGAAGAACATGATCACGGGCGCGGCGCAGATGGACGGCGCGATCCTGGTGGTGTCGGCCGCCGACGGCCCGATGCCGCAAACGCGCGAGCACATCCTGCTGGCGCGCCAGGTCGGTGTTCCGTACATCATCGTGTTCCTGAACAAGTGCGACATGGTCGACGACGCCGAGCTGCTCGAGCTGGTGGAGATGGAAGTTCGCGAGCTGCTGAGCAAGTACGACTTCCCCGGCGACGACACGCCGATCATCAAGGGCTCGGCCAAGCTGGCGCTCGAAGGCGACAAGGGCGAGCTGGGCGAAGGCGCGATCTTCGCGCTGGCCGAAGCGCTGGACACGTACATTCCGACCCCGGAGCGCGCGGTCGACGGTGCGTTCCTGATGCCGGTGGAAGACGTGTTCTCGATCTCGGGCCGCGGCACCGTGGTCACCGGGCGCGTGGAGCGCGGGGTGGTCAAGGTCGGCGAGGAAATCGAGATCGTGGGTCTGAAGCCCACGCTCAAGACCACCTGCACCGGCGTGGAGATGTTCCGCAAGCTGCTCGACCAGGGCCAGGCCGGCGACAACGTGGGCATCCTGCTGCGCGGCACCAAGCGCGAGGAAGTCGAGCGCGGCCAGGTGCTGTGCAAGCCGGGCAGCATCAAGCCGCACACCCACTTCACCGCCGAGGTCTACGTGCTCAGCAAGGACGAAGGCGGCCGCCACACGCCGTTCTTCAACAACTACCGCCCGCAGTTCTACTTCCGCACCACCGACGTCACCGGCGCCATCGAGCTGCCCAAGGACAAGGAAATGGTCATGCCCGGCGACAACGTGTCGATCACCGTCAAGCTGATCGCCCCCATCGCCATGGAAGAAGGCCTGCGCTTCGCCATCCGTGAAGGCGGCCGCACCGTCGGTGCCGGCGTCGTCGCCACGATCATCGAGTAAAGTTGACTCGGACGGCCGCAGGCCCCAGAATCGCGGGCTTTCGGCCGAACTGCTCTTTGGAACCATCATGCAAAACCAGAAGATCCGCATCCGTCTGAAAGCGTTCGACTACCGCCTGATCGACCAGTCCGCGCTCGAGATCGTCGACACCGCCAAGCGCACCGGCGCCATCGTCAAGGGCCCGGTGCCGCTGCCCACGCGGCTGCAGCGCTTCGACATCCTGCGTTCGCCGCACGTCAACAAGACCTCGCGCGACCAGTTCGAGATCCGCACCCACCAGCGCCTGATGGACATCGTCGACCCGACCGACAAGACCGTCGACGCGCTGATGAAGCTCGACCTGCCGGCAGGCGTCGACGTCGAGATCAAGCTGCAGTGAGTGGGTCGTGCGCGCCCGCCGCGGTGGCCCGGGTCCGGGCCTAGGCGGGCGGCGCGCGGTGCGTTATACTGTTTGACTTCGCGGCGCTTTTGCTGCCTGCGAAAACCTGGCGTCGAGGCTTCACGGATCCGTTCGTGAGGCCTTGTCGCAGTTCATGTCGCGCCAGCCAATCGCAGCTGGCATGGAGAAAACAATGAGTACGCAAGCACTCGGCCTTGTCGCGCGCAAGGTCGGCATGATGCGGGTCTTCACGGACGACGGGGTCTCGATCCCGGTCACCGTGCTCGACGTCTCGCGCAACGCCGTGGCGCAGGTGCGCCAGGCCGATACCGATGGCTACAGCGCGATCCAGGTCGCGTTCGGCTCCGTCAAGCCCAATTCCCTGAACAAGGCGCAGGCCGGCCATCTGGCCAAGGCCGCGGTCGAGCCCGCGCGCGTGCTGTGCGAGTTCCGCGTTCCGGCCGACGTCGCCTCCGGCTACCAGCCGGGCGCCAAGCTGCCGGCGACGCTGTTCGCCGTCGGCCAGTTCGTCGATGTGCGCGGCGTGAGCATCGGCAAGGGGTACGCCGGCGCGATCAAGCGCCACAACTTCTCGAGCAACCGCGCGTCGCACGGCAACTCGGTGACCACCCGCGCTCCCGGCTCGATCGGCATGGCGCAGGATCCGGGTCGCGTGTTCCCCGGCAAGCGCATGTCCGGGCGCCTCGGCGGCGTCAACGTGACGGTGCAGAACCTCGAGGTCGTGCGGGTCGACGAAGCGCGCGACCTGATCATGGTCCGCGGCGCGGTCCCGGGCCACGACGATGGCTGTGTCACGCTGCGTCCGGCGGTGAAGAAGGCGGGAGTCCGTTCATGACCCAACTGCAATACATCGCTGCCGACGGCGCGCAAGCCGCCGGGTACGACGCGCCCGACACCATTTTCGGTCGCGAATACAACGAAGCCCTGGTGCACCAGGTCGTCACCGCGTACCAGGCCAACGCCCGCGCCGGAACCCGCGCGCAGAAGGACCGCGGCGTGGTCAAGCACTCGACGCACAAGCCGTGGCGCCAGAAGGGCACCGGGCGCGCGCGCGCCGGCATGACCAGCTCTCCGCTGTGGCGTGGAGGCGGCCGCATTTTCCCGAACGGTCCGGACGAGAATTTCTCGCAGAAAGTCAACCGCAAGATGTACCGCGCCGGAATGCGCGCGATCCTGTCGCAGCTGGCCCGCGAAGGCCGCGTCGCGGTGATCGACGCGCTCGACGTCGAGGCGCCGAAGACCAAGCTGCTGGCGACCAAGCTCAAGTCCATGGGGCTCGACTCGGTGCTGTACATCGCCGAGACCATCGACGAGAAGCTGCTGCTGGCGGCGCGCAACCTGCCGAACGTGCTGGTCGTCGAGCCGCGCTACATCGATCCGCTGTCGCTGATTTACTACAAGAAGGTCCTGATCGCGAAGGATGCGGTCGGCAAGGTCCAGGAGATGCTGTCATGAGCGACCAACAACGTCTGATGCAGGTGCTGCTGGCGCCGATCATCTCGGAAAAGGCGACCATGCTCGCCGAAAAGGTCAACCAGGTCGCGTTCCGCGTGCGTCGCGACGCGACCAAGGACGAGATCAAGGCCGCGGTCGAGGCGTTCTTCAAGGTCCAGGTCACCGACGTCAAGGTGCTGAACCAGGCCGGCAAGGTCAAGCGCACCGCGCGCGGCACCGGCCGCCGCGCCAATGTGCGCAAGGCCTACGTCAGCCTCGCTGCG
>JAJZHS010000245.1 GCA_021798395.1 Pseudomonadota bacterium | reverse complement strand
AGCACGGAACTGGCGCTGGCGCGCGCGGCGTCGGCGCGGGCTCAGGCGTTGGCCGCGCAGGCCGACGCCATGCGTCGTCCGGACCCGACCGTCGGCGTGTTCGTCGCGTCCGAGCGCGGCGGCGCCGAACGGATCGCCGGTGTGCAGTTGGCGCTGCCGTTCGGCGGCCCGGCGCGCGGCGCGCGCGCCGATGCGCGCGCCGCCGACGCGCATGCCGCGCAGTGGCAAGCGCGCGATGTCGAGCAGTCGGTTCGCGCCGATCTGCAGGCGCGGGCCGCGCAGGTCGACGCGCTGACGCGCGGCGCGCGTCAGCTGGCCGCGGTCGACGTCGCCGAGCAGCAGGCCGACGCACGGCTGCAGCGCGCCTACGCGCTCGGCGAGGCCGACCTGTCCACGGCGCTGGTGCAGCGCCGCCAATGGCTGCGCACCCTCGCGGAGGCGCTGGCTGCCCGCTACGATGCCGCGCAGGCCGAGGCGGTGCTGCGCCTGGACGCCGGCGTGCTGTGGCCGCGGGCGCGCTGAGCGTTCCGGCCTACCGGACGGGTTGCGCGGCGGCGCTCAAAAATCGAGGTCCAGGCGCATGCCCGCGAGCCAGGCCGCGGTCGGTCCGCCGCCGCTGTGCGCGATGTACTGCACGTCGGGCTGCAGGTCGATGCCGTGGCGCAGCCGCCACTGGTAGACGACCTCGGTCACGTCCTCGGCGCGCGCCGAGGCGATGTCGGCGCGGCTGAAGCCGACGCTGATCTGGTCGCGTGGGCGCGCGGCAAGCGGCGCGCCGAGGCGGACTCCGGTGGCGATGAAATTGCCGACTTCGGTCGCCGCGCCGGGCGTGCTGCCGGCCAGCACGAACGCGCCGCAGTCGTGCGTGCCGCTGCGCCAGCGGGTTTCGCCGACCAGGTACGCTCCCGAGAGATCGGGGAGCGTGCCGCGCGCGTGCCACAGCCCGAGCTTGAGATCGCTGGAGCCGCCGATGGCGTCGCGTTCGACTTCGCCGATCCACAGCGAACCGCGGCTGAAGCCTCCGCCGTGGATCGGCGGCGCGCCTTGCCAGACGCCGGCGCGCACCTGCCAATGCGCCGCCGGCACGGTTGTGAGCATCGCGGCCGCGCCGGGAATCGGATACGTCGGCGTGGCGACGTTGGCGGTGAAGTTCGGCGCCATGCCGAACGAGCCGTTGTGCAGCAGCGAGGCCTGGCCGCTGGATTCGAAATATTGGTTCAGGTCGAGAATTCCGATCCGCCAGGTGACGTCCGGCAGCCGCTGCGCGATGTCCAGCGCCGTGATGCGTGCGAAATCCGGAGCCCATTCGTTGTTCGGGCTCTGCAGCGCGGCGCTGCCGTCGGACGCGTCCCCGGTGACGTGCACCGCTTGCGCGCCGAAGTCGATCTGCGCGCCGCTCCAGCCCCAGGCCTGGGCGGCGTCCAGGGTGCCGCCCCATTGCAGCAGTGCCGAGGAACCCGAGCGCGGCGCCGTGTTGCGCGACAAGTCGGTCATGCTGTCGAGGTCGACCTGCCCCGACGCGCTCCACGGCGACGCCGCGAGCGCGGGGAACGCGAGCAGGCGTGCCGCGAGCGCCAGCCCGACGCCGATATGCCGCCGCCGGATCGTCATCGTGCGTACTTTGTGCATGCAGAAACCATGGGACACAGCCTAATGCAAGTTTCCCGCAATGCGCTCGCGGAGGCCGGCGCGGTGCGCGCGCTGCCCGCGTGCAGATCTGCGGCGGGCTTGGAATAATGCGCCGATGTCCGATTCCACCAAGGCGCATCCCATCACTCCGGCCACGCTGGTTCTGCTCGTGCTGCCGCCGCTGCTGTGGGCCGGCAACTCGGTGGTCGGCCGGCTGATGGTCGGCCAGCTGGCGCCGCTGGAACTGAGTTTCTGGCGCTGGTGCGTCGCGCTGGCCGCGGCGCTGCCGTTCACCGCGGCGGCGCTGTGGCGCAGCCGCGCGCGGCTGTGGCAGCAGCGCGGCGCGTTGCTGCGCATGGGATTCTTCGGCATCGCCTGCTACAACTCGCTGCAGTATGTCGCGCTGCATACGACGACCCCGTTGAACGTGGCGCTGATCAGTTCGGCCGGACCCGTGTTCATCGTGCTGATCGGCGCGATCTTCTACCGTGAACCGGCCGGAATCGAGGCGCTGCTCGGCGGCGCGCTTTCGGCGCTGGGCGTGATCGTCGTCGTCACCCAGGGCCAGCTGCTGCACCTGGCGCAGCTGAGGCTGGCGGTCGGCGATGTGGTGATGCTGGTGGCGGTGGTGCTGTGGGGTTTCTACACCTGGGAGCTGCGGCGCCATCCGCTGGGGCTGCCGCCGCTGGTCGGCCTGAGCGCGCAGATGGTGGTCGGCACGGTGATCATCGCGCCGTTCGCGCTGTGGGCGCGGTTCGCGCTCGGCGAAGTGTCGCTGTGGGCGCCCAGCGGGGTCGCGGCAGTCCTGTACGTGTCGCTGGCCGCGTCGTTGCTGGCCTACGTCTGCTGGGGCGAAGCGGTGGCGCGCACCGGCGCGCAGGTTCCCGTGTATTTCGCCAACCTGATGCCGGTGTTCGTCGCGCTGCTGTCGTTCGTGCTGCTGCACGAGGGGATCCGCGTGTTCCACTTGATCGGCGCGGCGCTGATCTTCGGCGGCATCCACGTGTCGCTGCGCGGGCGCAGCCGCATCAAGGTGCCGACATGATCGACGTCGGACACGGTGCGCTGCTGCTCGGCGCCGCGTTCGGCGGCGCGGCGCTGAACGCGGTCGCCGGGGGCGGAAGCTTTCTGACGCTGCCCGCGCTGCTGTGGCTGGGCGTTCCCGCGGTGGCGGCCAACGCCACCGGAACCGCCGCCTTGCTGCCGGGCTACGTGGCCAGCGTCTGGGGGTTCCGCGGCGCGTTGGCGGCGCCGCGCGCACTGGGGATGCGCGCCTTGCTGCTGGCGTGCGTGCTCGGAGGGGTCGCCGGCGCGGCGCTGCTGACGGTGAGCAGCAACGCGGGTTTCCGCGAACTGGTGCCGTGGTTGCTGCTGTTCGCCACCGCGCTGTTCGCGTTCGGCCCGCGCGCGCTGCAGCGGGTGAGGCGCCATCCGCACGGCGCCGCCGCGGCCTGGCAGGCGTTCGCCGGGATGTTCGTCGTCAGCGTCTACGGAGGCTATTTCAACGGCGGTCTCGGCGTGCTGCTGCTGGCGCTGTTCGGGCTGATCGGCGAAACCGACCTGAATCGGATGAACGGCTTGAAGAACCTGGCTTCGGCGGTCCTCACCGTGTTCGCGCTGGGCATCTACGCGGCGGCCGGCAGCGTGCGCTGGTGGCTGGTCGCGGCGATGCTGCCGGCCGTCCTGCTCGGAGGCTACTGGGGCGCGCGCGCGGCGCGGCGCGTGCCGGCGGCGTGGCTGCGCTGGGGCATCGTCGCCACCGGACTGGTCATGGCCGCGCTGTTCATGCGCTGAGCGCGGCGTCGACCGCGGCGCCCAGGTCGAGCACGGCCTGCGCGTACAAGGCCGAGTGGTTGTAGCGCGTGATGGCGAAGAAATTGACCGTTCCGAGTCGGTAGCTCGGCGGCGCGTCGCCGTTGGGCAGGCGCACGACGGCCAGCTTGCCCGGGTAGCGCAGCGCGTCCGGCGGCAGCCGCAGGCCCGCGGCGCGCAGTTCGCCGGCGCCGAAGCTGGGCACGATGTCGGGCGCGAGCAGACGCTGCAGGATCGCGGGGGCGACGCCGTCGGGCGGGGGCAGGGGGAAGCTGGCCGGCGCGTCGCGGACCCAGCCGTGTCCGGCGAGGAAATTGGCCACGCTGACGATCGCGTCGGCAGCGTTGCCGACCAGATCGACCGCAGCGCCGCCGTGTGCGCTCAGTCCCCAGCGCAGGATGCTGCCGGGCATGAACTGCGGCATGCCGATGGCCCCGGCGTACGAGCCGAGGACGGAATCGGGCGCGATCGAAGCCCGATGGCACCAGCGCAGGAAGTCGCCGAGCTGCGTGGTGAAGAAAGCGCTGCGGTCGACGAGCGGCGCGGCCTGATGGTCCAGGCTCAGCGTGGTCAGCGCGTCGAGCACGCGAAAGCGCCCCATCACCCGGCCGTACAGCGTTTCCACGCCGAGGATTCCGAGCAGCGCGGCGCGGGACACGCCGAAGCGCCGCCGTGCGCGGCGCAGCCAGCGCGCGTTGCGCATGGCGAAGGCGACTCCGGCGTCGATGCGCGCCGGTTCGACGAAACGGCTGCGGTAGACGTGCCAGTTCTTCTGCATCGGCTGCCCGGGGAGGATCAGTCGGGCCACGGCGGGCTGGTAGCGCGCCTGCGCGAGCTGCGCGGCGACCCAGCGCGCGTCCAGCCCGGTGCTGCGAGCCAGCACACCGGCCAGCCGCAGCACGCGCGGCGCCAGCGCGCCGGCGTCTGCGCGGCACAGTGCCGGC
>JAJZHS010000244.1 GCA_021798395.1 Pseudomonadota bacterium | reverse complement strand
CGCCGCGTCGGCCGCAGGCGTCGCGTCGACCGCAGGCGTCGCGTCGGCCGCAGGCGTCGCGTCGGCCGCAGGCGCCGCGTCGGCCGCCGCGGGGTATGCCGGCGCGGCTCCGGAGACGACGTGCGCGGCGTCGGCCGTTGCCAGAGGCGCGAACGCAAGCAGGCGCAGCAGCAGCATCGTGAAGCCAGCCAGCTCGTCGGGCGCAAGCGCCAGCTCGGCGCGCCCCTGCAGCAGCATGCTGTAGCACAGCTGCACGGTCTCCGGGCTCAGCGCGGCGGCGAGTTCGCGCAGCGCGGCGGCGTCCGGATCGTCGCCATCGAGCACCTGCGGCACCCACTGCTGCACCGCGATGCGCTGCAGCAGCGCAGCCAGTTCCTCGGTGGCATCCGGCAGCGACAGGCCGCGCGCGTCGAGCGCCTCGGCCTGGCGCAGCAGCGCGACACCGTCTGCGCGTGCCAGCGCGCGCAAGAGCGCGAACAGATACTCCGAATCGACCGCACCGAGCATCTGCCGCACCGCGTCCGCGGTGACGCTGCCCGCGCTGTACGCGATGGCCTGGTCGGCCAGCGACAGCGCATCGCGCATCGATCCCCGCGCGGCACGTCCGAGCAGGTGCAGCGCAGCAGGCTCGGCCTCGACTCCCTCGGCTTGCAGCACGCGCTGCAGATGACCTGAGATCGCGCCCGGACTCATCGATTTCAAGGCGAACTGCAGACAGCGGCTCAAAACCGTGACCGGAACCTTCTGCGGATCGGTCGTCGCCAGCACGAACTTGACCGTTTCGGGCGGCTCCTCGAGGGTCTTGAGCATCGCGTTGAACGCGTGGTTCGACAGCATGTGCACTTCGTCGATCATGTAGACCTTGAAGCGCCCGGCAGTCGGCTTGTACACGGCCTGCTCGAGCAGCCGCGTCATGTCGTCGACGCCGCGGTTGGACGCCGCGTCGAGCTCGATGTAATCGACGAAGCGCCCCGCGTCGATGTCGCGGCACGGCTGGCACCGGCCGCAGGGCTCGGCGGTGACGTCTCCCAGCCCGTCGGGGCCGACGCAGTTCAGCGATTTGGCCAGGATCCGCGCGATCGTCGTCTTGCCGACGCCACGGGTTCCGGTGAATAGATAGGCGTGGTGCAGGCGCCCGCGCTGCAGCGCATGCGTGAGGGCGCGCACGACGTGGTCCTGCCCGACCAGTTCGGCGAAGTTCTTCGGGCGCCATGTGCGCGCCAGTACGGTACTCGACATGTCGGCGATTGTAGGTTGCCGGCGCGAATGCAAACCGGCATACAATGCACAGCGACGGGCCGCCCCGCATTGCGGCGCGGTGAACCTGGTCAGGCCGGGAACGGAGCAGCCACAGCCGTTCCCCGCAAGTGCCGGGGGTACGGCTCGTCACCCCTTTTCCAAGGCACGCCCCCAAGCACGCCAACGCTGCCGCCAACGCGCTCGCCAACGCAGCAGTCGTTGGCTGCGCTTCGGCACGCGGCCGCCGCGGCCTCCGATTGGAACTTCGATGAGCGATCTGATCAAACACACTACTGATGCGAATTTCGAGCACGACGTGCTCAAGTCGACGACCCCGGTGCTGATCGATTATTGGGCTGAATGGTGTGGTCCCTGCCGGATGATTGCGCCGATTCTTGGCGAGATTGCCAACGAGTATCAAGGCCGCCTGAACGTGGTGAAAGTCAACGTCGACGAGAACCGCACGGTCCCGGCGAAGTACGGGATTCGTGGAATTCCGACCCTGATGTTGTTCAAGGACGGTGACGTCGTCGCGACCAAGGTCGGCGCCTTGCCGAAGTCGCAACTGATTTCGTTCCTCGACGCCCATCTATAATCGGACCCCGGGCGCGGCCGCAAGCGTCGCGCCCACCAAGCCCGCCGCGCGACGCACGGACCCGACCCCGCGCCGCAGCTTCCGCCTCGATTGCCCGGCAGCCGGGTCGCGGCATCAACCCTTCGCCTTCCAACCCGGTCCCGGGCCGCAAGCCGGCCCGCGCCGCGCGGCGCCACGGATCCCCCCCGCTCAACGTCATGCATCTTTCCGAACTCAAAGCGATGCACGTCTCCCAGTTGCTGGAGATGGCCACCAGCCTGGAGATCGAGAACGCCAGCCGCCTGCGCAAGCAGGAACTGATGTTCGCGATCCTGAAGAAACGCGCTCGCGCCGGCGAACAGGTGTTCGGCGACGGCGTCATGGAAGTGCTGCCCGACGGCTTCGGCTTCCTGCGCTCGCCCGAATCGAACTACCTCGGCTCGCCCGACGACATCTACATTTCGCCGAGCCAGATCCGCCGCTTCAACCTGCACACCGGCGACTCGATCGAAGGCGAAGTACGCGTGCCGAAGGACGGCGAGCGCTATTTCGCGCTGGTCAAGGTCGATCGCGTCAACGGCGTCACTCCCGAACAGAACAAGAACAAGATCATGTTCGAGAATCTGACGCCGCTGTTCCCGACCGAGCACTTGAAGCTCGAGCGCGACACCAAGGCCGACGAGAACATCATCGGCCGCGTGATCGACATCATCGCGCCGATCGGCAAGGGCCAGCGCGGCTTGCTGGTGGCGCCGCCGAAAAGCGGCAAGACCGTGATGCTGCAGTCGATCGCGCACGCGATCACCGCCAACCACCCCGAGGTGGTGCTGATCGTGCTGCTGATCGACGAGCGTCCGGAAGAAGTCACCGAGATGCAGCGCTCGGTGCGCGGCGAAGTCGTCAGCTCGACCTTCGACGAGCCGGCGCTGCGCCACGTGCAGGTGGCCGAAATGGTCATCGAGAAGGCCAAGCGCCTGGTCGAACTGAAGAAGGACGTCGTCATCCTGCTCGACTCGATCACGCGCCTGGCACGCGCGTACAACACGGTCGTCCCGGCCTCGGGCAAGGTGCTGACCGGGGGCGTCGACGCCAACGCGCTGCAGCGGCCGAAGCGCTTCTTCGGCGCCGCGCGCAACATCGAGGAAGGCGGCTCGCTGACCATCATCGGCACGGCGCTGACCGACACCGGAAGCCGAATGGACGAAGTGATCTACGAGGAGTTCAAGGGCACCGGCAACATGGAAATCCACCTCGAGCGCAGGCTGGCCGAGAAGCGGGTCTACCCGGCGATTCTTTTGAACCGCTCGGGAACGCGCCGCGAGGAACTGTTGCTGAAATCGGACATCCTGCAAAAGGCCTGGATCCTGCGCAAATTGCTGTATCCGATGGACGAGATCGAGGCGATGGAGTTCCTCATCGAGAAAATGAAGCAGAGCAAGAGCAACGCCGATTTCTTCGACATGATGCGCAAGGGCGGCTGAGTCTGTGGGATAATGCCCGTTTGGGCTAAGTACGGCGACCGCGTCGCGGGGCTGCCGCGGCTGGCCGGCCACGAAGGAAGAGAGAGCATGAAATCTGGAATCCACCCCGAATACCGCGACGTGTGCTTCGTCGACCTGTCCAACGGCGTCAAGTTCGTCATCCCGTCGACAGCGCAGACGCGCGAGACGGTCAAGATGGACGACGGCCGCGAACTGCCGCTGTTGAAGCTCGATACGTCGTCCGAATCGCACCCGTTCTACACCGGCACGCAAAAGAGCATCGACTCGCTGGGTGGCCGCGTCGACAAGTTCCGCCAGAAGTTCGCCCGCGCCGCTGCGGCGAAGAAGTAAACACCGTCGGCGGCTCGGGCCGCCTTCGGTCGAGCGCAAACGGGCAGCCACGCTGCCCGTTTTGCATGGGCGCCCGCCCGGTCGCGATCGCGTTCTGGAGTTCGTCGTTGTCGTCCCATCCGCAGCAAGTCCGCCGCGCCCGCCCGGTGGTCGCCGCCGAAGCCCTGGCGCGCCTGCCGCGCTGGCCGCTGTGGCTGCTGTGCCTGGCCTATGTGCTGCCGGGCTTCGTCGGCCGCGACCCCTGGACCGCCGAGGGCGTCGCGTTCGGCGTCATCTGGCAACTCGCCGGCGGTCACGCCGCGTGGCTGCATCCGACGCTGTATGGGCACCCCGTCGGCGGGGGCTGGCTGCCGTACTGGCTCGGCGCCGCCTCGGTGCGGCTGCTCGGCGGCTGGCTCGGCGTCGTACCGGCGGCCCGGCTTCCGTTCGCGCTGCTGCTCGGGCTGTCGATGGCGCAGACCTGGTACGCGGCGTATCAACTCGCGCGCCGCGATGCCGCGCTGCCGGTGCAGCCGGCGTTCGCGCCGCCGATCGCGGCGCGCGACTACGCGCGCGCGATGGCCGACGGCGCGCTGCTCAGCCTGGTCGCGTGCCTGGGCCTGCTCGCGCGCGGCCACGAGATCGGGTCCGCTTTGCTGCAACTCGCAGGCAGCAGCGCGCTGCTGCTGGCGGCGGCGTGGGTGCCGCTGGCGCGCTGGCGCGCCGCCGCGGTCGGCGCGCTGGGTCTGGCGACGCTGGCCGCAAGCGGCGCGCCCACCTTGGCC
>JAJZHS010000243.1 GCA_021798395.1 Pseudomonadota bacterium | reverse complement strand
CCGCGCGCTGGACGCCGCGCGGTGCCGCCGGCCCGGTCAGGCCACCGACGGCGCGCGCGCCGTCAGCATGGCGCCGAGCTTGCCGGAGGCGAAGCCGAGGACGGCGCCGAGGATCATCGACGCGACCACCGCGACCAGCGCGTTGGCCAGCGTCGCCGAGGTCAACGCGGGCAGCGCCAGCGCCCCTTTGGTCTGCAGGAAGAAAGCCGCGGTTCCGGCGTAGCCGTAGAAGCTGGCCGGAATGTTCGACAGGGGTTTGCTGTGCGCCGCCAGACAGACCACGAGCACGGTGGCGCCGACGACCAGTGCGGCCCAGCCGGGCAGGGTCAGGGCGCCGGCCAGGGGAACGGCGAGGATGACCACCGCCGCGACCCAGGCCGCCACGGCGCCGAAGAGGTTGCACACCACGGTGCTCTTGAACGCCTCGGCGTTGCCACCGCTGTGGAAAAAGCAGGCCCAGGCGAGGAACGCGGCCCAGATCGGAAGCCCCAGGTGGAGAAAGGCGAACGTGGCCAGAGCGCCGAGGACGGCGATGCTGACGGAAAGCGCAACGAGTTGCGGCATGGGTAGTCTCCTGAATATCGTTTCGTGTATCGGGCAAATCTGCCCGGCAACCGAGGCAAGACCCAAAGTCCATCGTCAAGGACCATGCGAACTTTTCCCGGCGGCGCGATGCCTCCAAGTTCCATGCCAGCGCCGACCACCCGCGACGAAGAAGAATTTTTTGAGCCGGATCAACGGCTTGTGAGCAACCCATGGGTTTTCCCGAGGGGCCAGGCGTTCGAGACCGATCGGTCTGGCGACAATCCGCGCGTCGCGATGCGCGACACGTGGCGCAGATTGCGCGATGCCGCAGGCCGGCCTGGCCCGGTGTGCACTCAGGCGCGGTGGCGGCTGTCGGGCGTGATGCCGTGGCGCTCCATCAACCGGTACAGGGTCGCGCGCGACACGCCGAGTTCGTCGGCGGCGCGAACCACCGTGTTCTGGTTGCGTTCCAGCGCGCTGTTGATCGCACGCCCGATCGCCTGGTCGCGCACCTGTTCCAGGCTGCCGCCCGGCGCATCGACGGTGCGCGGCGGGGTCAGGCCGAGGTCGGCGGCGTCGATGCGCTCGCCTTCGCACATCACCAGGGCGCGGCGGACGCGGTTGATCAGCTCGCGCACATTGCCGGGCCATGCGTGCGCGCGCAGCGCGTGCAGCGCGGCGTCGGTGAAGCCGACGACGCGCCGCGACGCTTCGCGTCGGTGGAGGTCGAGCACGCAGCCGGCGAGCAGCACGATGTCGTCACCGCGCGCGCGCAGCGGCGGCACGCCGATCTCGACCACGCACAGGCGGTGGTACAGGTCGGTCCGGAACTGGCCGTTGTGCTGCGCCTGCAGCAGGTCGACATGGGTCGCCGACAGCACCCGCACGTCGACCGCGATCGACGCGGTGCCGCCCAGCCGCTCGATGCGTCCTTCCTGCAGGAAGCGCAGCAGGCCGACTTGCGCGTCGGCCGGCAGGTCGCCGATTTCGTCGAGCAGCAGGGTCCCGCCGGAGGCTGTCTCGATGCGTCCGATCCTGCGCTGGCTCGCTCCGGTGAACGCGCCCTTTTCGTAGCCGAACAGTTCGGACTGCAGCAGGTGCGGCGGAATCGCTCCGCAATTGATCGCGACGAACGGCTGTGCGCGGCGCGGCGACAGGTCGTGGATGGCCCGCGCGGCGACTTCCTTGCCGACTCCGGTCTCCCCGGAAATGAACACCGGAACGTCGGACGCGGCGACTTTCTCCAGTTCGTAGCGCAGCCGGCGCATCGGCACGCTGTCGCCGAGCAGCCCGCCGGGGCCAGCCCGCGCCGCGGCCGGGACGACGCGGGCGCGCGCCGCGCGCAGCAACCGGAGGCGCCGGTGCAGGCTGTCGAGCGCCAGCTTCAGCACGCCGGCCTGCACCGGCTCGGCCAGGCTGTCGACGCAGTAGCGCAAGGTCAGGTCGAACAACGCGCCGCCGGCCGGCGCGTCGCTGCCGTGCACGCACAGGCTGCGCAAGCGGGGCGCGGCGAGTTCGGCGGCCAGCGCCTGCAGCCTGTCGGCGTCGTCGACCGTGCGCAGGTCCAGCAGCACGCCGCAGACGGCGTCGCCGGTGCGGCGCAGCGTCGCGTGCAGGGCGGCGACGTCGGCCGCCGCCTGCCACGCGAATCCGGCCTCGTGCACGGCGCTGCGCCACGCCGCGTCGGGCGCGGCGCCGAAGACGATCAGGTCGATCAGATCTGCTGCTGCGGGCATGGACGAACCTCCGGGACGGCGCGCCGGGCGGACAACGCCTCGGCGGCATTGTGCGCAGAGCACCCGCCGCGTGGCGCGTCGGTCGGGACCGGTTGTTGATGTCGGAGGCTGCCGCGTGCCGATCGCGGCGCGCGGCTTGCGCGCACGGGGGCAGCGATGCGCGCGATTGCGGCGGCGCAGTCGCGGCTTGACGCAGCGCATGGTTTCGCCGCCGCATCGGGCAAAACAATGACACACGAACCGACACATTTCCACGCGTAGGAGCCGATCATGTCCACAGCCAGTCCGGTTTTCCGAGCCTTGTCCGCGACCGCGCTCGCCGCCGCGCTGGCCGCATGCGGCGGCGGCTCGGCGACCCCGATGCGACCTTACGATCCGTCGAATCCGGCCGACAACGTGGTGGCCTGCGTTCCGGGCAGCGACGTCATCGGCGCCTGGAAAACCGCGGCCGACAACAACACGCTGATGCCCGACTCGTCGCAGTTGTATTTCTTCAGCTACAACCAGCCGTCGATCAACACCTATGGCCTGCTGGTGTTTCGCGGCCGCGCCAAGGGCGCCAGCGGAGGCGGCGGCGCAGGCGGCAGCGCCGACACGCAGCCGCAGCGCGGCGTCTACACCGTCGACATGTGCCCGCCGTCGCCGGCCGTGTACACCGTGGCCGACACCGCCAGCGTGCAGGTTCCGGCGCCCAACAACACCGCCGCGACGTTCAACGAGTTCCCGTCGATTCCGCGCATCGACATGAACTCGGGCGTGGTCGCCACCCGCGGCCAGAGCACGCCGGTGTGGACCTACACCGACCCGCTCACCGGGACCGATACGCGCATCGGCACCACCGGCATTTACGCCACGCCGCCCGGCGGGCTGATGACCGGCATCAACATCCTCGGCGCGGTGCCCGAGTTCGCCTACATGCAGGTGCCCAACGCGACCGCCAGCGCAGTGCGTTTCGATCAGTTCCCGGGTTCGCCGAGCGTCACCGACAGCCGCTACGTGGTCACCAAGGGCAACTACACGGACACCGTCGGCGGCGTCAGCGTGGGCAAGACCGGGATCTACTTCCGCGACCTGAAGACCTCCGGCGCGCCGGTCCAGGTCATCGCCGACAGCAATACGCCGATTCCGGGCACTGCCACCGCGAGCGCGCCTGCCGGGACCAACTTCGGCTCCACCGCGCCGCCGAGCGCCGCCGCCGGCCACGCGGTGTTCACCGGCCTGGACAACGAGGACAATCCGGCCGCGGGCGGGATCTATCTGGCGCCGCTGGCCAGCCTGCCGACGCTGACCCCGCTGGTGCAGATCGGCAGCACCGTGGTGCCCGACAAGACCGGCGCGCCGCTGGCGCCGATCGCGCCGGCGGTCACGCCGCCGGTGTTCACCCAGGTCGGCGAGGGTCTGTCGTTCGACGGCGTCGAAGTCGCCTTCTGGGGCGCCTGGGACACCGGCGCACTCGACGCGCACGGCAACGGCTCCGGCATGCACGGCGTCACCCTGGTCTGCCCGACCGACGGCAACAAGCAGCTGCAGGCGGCGTGCCAGGCCGGCGCGACGCCGAACGGCAGCGGCGGCTGGCAGACCACGCGCTACGTTCCCGACCATCAGGGCCTGTTCGTCGTCGACACCCGCAGCGGCGCGATCCGCATGATCGCCGAGGCCGGCACCGACCCCGGCGCGCAGTTCCAGGACTTCCTGTTCTGGACCTTCTCCGGCGCGGCGCCGTCGAGCAGCGGCTCGTCGGACGTGACCGACGCCGAGCCTCCGCGCTGGCGCGCTTCCGGCTTCGCCGCAGTCGACAGCAAGCGCGGCGTGATCTTCAAGGGCGCGCTCAATCCGGCGTACATCGCCGGCGCGCCGGCCGCGGGGATCTACGGCGTGGCCTTCAACGGCAGCACTGTCGGGCCGCTGTTCAAGGTGGTCGCGGTCGGCGACAGCATGAACGCCCTCGACCCGGCGGCGCCCGCCGGATCGCTGGTGACCGCGGTCGCCGTCGAGCGCGAATCGCTGCGCGCGGGGTGGCTGGCGTTGACCGCTTCGTCGCTGAACGCGGCCGGCGAGAGCTGGGCCGGGATCTACGTCACCGACCTGCCGAACGGCTTCAAGGACGACGGCGCGTCGCCGCTGCCCAATCTGGTGCTGGGCCGCTGACCCGGCCGCCGCGCGCGCCGTCCGGCGCCG
>JAJZHS010000242.1 GCA_021798395.1 Pseudomonadota bacterium | reverse complement strand
CCGACGCCGACCTGGAACAGGCGGTCGACGCGCTGATCGGCAGCGCCTTCGGCTCGGCCGGCGAGCGCTGCATGGCGATTTCGGTCGCCGTGCTGGTCGGCGACGCCGCCGACCAGCTGATGCCGCGCCTGGTCGCGCGCACCCGCGCGCTGAAAATCGCCGAAGGCTTGCAGCCCGACGCCGAAATGGGACCGATCGTCACCGCCGCGGCGCGCGCGCGCATCGCCGACTGCATCGAGGCCGGAGTGCGCGAGGGCGCGCAGCTGCTGGTCGACGGCCGCGGCCTGCAGGTGCCCGGGCGCGAAGGCGGCTTCTGGCTCGGCGGCACCCTGTTCGACCAGGTGCGCGCCGACATGCGCATTTATCGCGAGGAAATCTTCGGCCCGGTGCTGGCGTGCGTGCGGGTGCCCGACTTCGCCGCAGCGCTGCAGCTGATCAACGACCACGCCTACGGCAACGGCACCGCGTGTTTCACCCGCGACGGCCACGTCGCGCGCGAATTCGCGCGCCGGGTGCAGGCCGGCATGGTCGGCATCAACGTGCCGATCCCGGTGCCGATGGCCTGGCACGGCTTCGGCGGCTGGAAGGCCAGTCTGTTCGGCGACATGCACGCCTACGGAACCGAGGGCGTGCGCTTCTACACCCGGCAGAAGAGCGTGATGCAGCGCTGGCCCGAGAGCACGCCCAAGGGCGCCGAGTTCGCCATGCCGACGGCGAAGTAGCCGTGACCGCCTCGCCGCCGGTGTTCGACACCAACGTTGTCGGCGCCGGCACCGCCGGCAGCCTGCCGGCCAACCGCCGCAGCGCCGACCCGGCGGGCGGCTGCGCGGGCCGCGCGTGGTCGACGCCGTGCCGCTAGACTGCCAGCAGTTTCACTCCGTTTGCGCCCGATGCTTCCCCCGCTCGACGCCACCGAAGATCCGCAGCACCCTCTGTCCGAACGTTCCGCCGCGGCGCGCCGCAGCACCTGGGTCAGCGTCAGCGTCAACCTGGCGCTGAGCGTCACGCAGATGGCGGTCGGCGTGCTGGCGCGCTCGCAGGGGCTGATCGCCGACGGTATCCACTCGCTGTCGGACCTGGTCGCCGACTTCATCGTGCTGCTGGCCAGCCGCCACGCGGCCAAGGACGCCGACGCCGACCACCCGTACGGCCACCAGCGCTTCGAGACCGGCGCCTCGCTGGCGCTGGGCGTGCTGCTGCTGGCGGTCGGCGGCGGCATGCTCGTGGCGGCGCTGCGCAAGCTCGAGGATCCGGCGTCGATCGCCCAGGTCCACGCCGTCGCGCTGTGGGTCGCCGCCGCCGCGCTGCTGGCCAAGGAAGCGTTGTTCCGCTACATGCTGGCGGTGGCCAAGCGGGTCAAGTCGAGCATGCTGGTGGCCAACGCCTGGCACGCGCGCTCCGACGCCGCGTCGTCGCTGGTGGTCGGCATCGGCGTCGCCGGCAACCTGCTCGGCTGGCCGCTGCTCGACCCGATCGCCGCGCTGATCGTCGGCGCCATGGTGGCGAAAATGGGCTGGACGTTCGGCTGGGACGCGCTGCACGACCTGATGGACCGCGCGGTCGACGACGCCGAGGTGCAGTCGATCCGCAGCACCCTGGCGGCCACCCCGGGCGCGCGCGGCGTGCACGAGGTGCGCACGCGCAAAATGGGCGACATGATCGTCGTCGACGCCCACGTGGAAGTCGACGCGGCGCTGAGCGTGGAGGCCGGCCACGACATCGCCGTCGCGGCGCGCCAGCAGGTCATGCAGCGCCACCGAGTGCTCGACGTGATGATCCACGTCGATCCGTGGCACCGCCCGGACCGCGACCACGCCGCCAGCTGAGTCGCCGCTACAGCGGCTCGGCGGCGTAGCGCACGCGCAAGGTGTGCAGTTCGCCGCTCGGCAGTTCGATGGTGTTGTCGGCCGCGTTCGCCGATTCCACGCACAGCATCCGGCGCCAGCCGTCCTCGCCCATATCGCCCATGTCCTGCGCGCGGCGTTGCCAAGGGTTCCACACCACGGTGCTGCGCGACCCGCCTTTCTCGACGAGGATGCTGCGGTGCAGCCGCGGATCGACGATCCGGCAGCTGGACTCGGTGTCCAGGTAGACGCGGTCGGTCTCGGCGGTGAAGCGCAACGGCCCTTGCTGCCGTGCCGCGGCGAATCCCTGCGTCTTGTCCAGATAGCGGCAACCGTCCAGACCCTGCACCTCGACTTCGGCGACGTCGCCGACCGCGAAGTACGCGTGCAGCGCCTCGCCGATGCGCACCGCGGTGTCGCCTGCGTTCAGTGTCGTGAGCTCGAGCACCAGCGCGTCGCCGACTTCGACGTACAGCTCCACCGGGGTGTCGTAGGGCCACACCAGCCGCGTCGCGTCGTCGGCGCGCAGCCGCAGCGTCAGCTGCGCGACGCCGTCGGCCACGCCGCTGTCGACCACGTCCCAGTCCACGGTACGGGCGAAGCCGTGCGCAGGCAGCGCGGCGTCGGTGGCGTGCGCGCCGAACCATGGCCAGCACACCGGAACGCCGCCGCGAATCGAGCGCCCGCGCGCGTGCCGCGCCTGCGGCGACAGCCACAGCAGCGGGTGCGCCTGCGCGCGTGGCTGGAAGCGCGTCAGGTGCGCGCCCTGCAGGCACAGGCTGGCGCTGCCGTCGGCGCCGTCGAGATCGATCCACGGCAGACCGCCAGGACCGATGCGGAATGCAACGTGGCCATCGATCGCGAAAGCCTGCAGGGTGTCGAGGGTTTGCATCGGATCGGAACTCCTTGAAGAAATGGGCATTCACAGGTCGACGCGCGGCACGCGCGTCGACGCCCAGGCAGCGACCAGCGTCAGTGCTGCCGCTGCGGCAAAGGCGAGGTGAAAGGCGTGGGTGACGCGGCCGACCGCGGTCGCGTCGCCGCCGTGCAGCGCGGCCTGCAGATCGGCGCTCGAGACCAGGCCGAAGACCAGCGCGCCGAACACCGCGGTGCCCAGCGAGGCGCCGGTCGAGCGCGCCAGCGACACCGTCGCCGCTGCGGCGCCCAGCCGGTTGCGCCCGGCCACCGTCTGCATCAGCAGCTGCGAGGTCGGCATCACGGTGCCGAATCCGAGCCCGGCGAGCAAGCCCAGCGCGGCCACCAGCGCGCCGGATGCCGGCAGCACGCCGAGCGCCAGCAGCGCCGCCGCCGCCACGCTCAGCCCGTAGCGCGGGGGCCGGTCGGGCCGACCGCTGCGCGCGACCAGCCGCCCGGTGACGTTCGACCCCAGCACCAGGCCGATGGTCAGCGGCAGCAGCAGCAAGCCGGCGTGCGCGGCGCTGCCGTGGCGGCCGAGCTGCAGGTAAACGGGAAGAAAGAACACCAGCGCGAACAGCGCGGCGGCGAACAGCACCACGCTGGCGCCGCACCAGGCGATCGGGCGCATGCGCAGCAATTCCAGAGGCAGGAAGGGATGCTGCAGCGCGCGTTCGCGCCGCAGCAGCGCGGCGCCGAGCACGCACGCGGCGGCGACCATCGCCAGACTCGTCGGCGAGGCCCAGGCGAAACGCTGGCCGGCCAGCGTCAGCCACAGCAGGCTCAGGCCGGCGGTGAGCGCGAACAGCAGCACTCCGAGCGCGTCGTGGCCGTGCGCGACCGCCGGTGCGGCGTCGCCGCGCGGCAGGCTGCGCACCCGCCACGCCGCCAGCACGGCCAGCGGCAGGTTGGCCACGAACAGCCAGCGCCAGCTCCAGCGGCTGACCACCAGGCCGCCGAGCACCGGGCCGGCGACGCTGGCGAGCACGAACACCATGCCGAACCAGGCCTGGAAACGCGGCCGCTGGCGCGGCGGAACGATTTCGCCGATCAGCGCCTGGCTCATCACCATCAGCCCGCCGCCGCCCAGGCCCTGCAGCACGCGCGCTGCGATCAGCCACCACATGCCGCCCGCGGCGCAGCACGCCAGCGAACCCAGCGCGAACAGCGCCAGCGCCGCGAGCAGCGCGTCGCGCCGTCCATAGCGGTCGCCCAGGCGGCCGTACAGCGGCGCCATGATGGTCGACGCCAGCAGGTAGCCGACCGCGATCCACGCGCTGTCGCGCAAGTCGCCGAGCTCGCGCGCGATCGCCGGAGTCGCCGTGGCCAGCAGCGTCTGGTCGATCGCGGCCAGGAAGATCGGCAGCATCACCGCGGTGAACAGCCGCACGAACACCCCCAGCGGAACCTGGGCTTCAGCGGAATCGGACTGGGTCTGCATCGTCGTGTCGCACGCCGCGTGGCGCGGCTCAGGTCCACAGCGTAGAACGAAAAACCGCGGGTCGGCGCGGAGGCCGCGCGCCGGTCCGGGGCATCAGCGCGGCGCTCCGCCCGGCGCGGACTCGCTCCAGCCGCCGCCCAGCGCCTGCACCAGGGCGACCGCGGCCGCGTAGCGCCGCTGCTGCAGGGTCAGCAGCGCGACGCGCGCCTGCGCCGCGACGGTGCTCGCGCTGAGCACGTTCAGATACGGCGCGG
>JAJZHS010000241.1 GCA_021798395.1 Pseudomonadota bacterium | reverse complement strand
TTTGCATCTTCAGGTGGATGGCGTTGAGCGTCGGCATGTCGAACAGGCCGCGGCCGACCCCCGACTGGTTGCTGGCCACGACGATGCGCCAGCCGTCCCGGTACAGCCGCGCGATCGCCTCCACGCTGCCGGGCACCGGGACCCATTCGTCGGGCGACTTGATGTAGTCGTCGCGGTCTTCGTTGATCACACCGTCGCGGTCGAGGATCAGCAGTTTGAGGTTGCTCTTGTCGGCCATCGCGTCAGCCCGCCAGGCAGGAGATGTCGGCCACGCGGTTCATCGCCGCGTGCAGTTCGCCCAGCAGCGCGAGCCGGTTGGCGCGCAGCGCGGCGTCGTCGACGTTGACCATGACCCGGTCGAAGAATGCGTCGACCGGATCCTTGAGCGCGGCGAGCGCCTTCAGCGCCGCGGTGTAGCTGCCGCGCGCGATAGCCTCCTGCGCCGCCGGCGCCAGCCGTTCGAGCGCGGCCAGCAGCGCGGTTTCGGCCGCATCGCGCAGCAGCGCGCGGTCCAGCGCGACGCCGGCGGCGGCTTCGGACTTGCGCAGGATGTTGGCCACGCGCTTGTTCGCCGCGGCCAGCGCAGCGGCCTCGGGCAGCGCGGCGAACGCGCGCACCGCGTCGAGCCGCGGAACGACCTCGACCAGCAGCGCCGGGCGCAGGCCGAGCACGGCGTCGACTTCGTGCGCCGCGTAGCCCTGTTCGCGCAGCGCGTTGGCCAGGCGCTCGTCGATGAACGCGCGCAGCGCGTCGCGCGGGTCGGCGTAGCCGTCGACTTCGGCGAAGGCCTGGGCGGCGATTGCAAGCAGCCGCGGCAGCGGCCAGCGCTCGCCGAGCTCGGCGCGCTCGGCGAGCATGCGCACGACGCCGAGCGCGTGGCGGCGCAGCGCGTACGGATCCTTGTCGCCGCTGGGGCGTTCGCCGATGCCGAACAGCCCGCTCAGGGTCTCGAGCTTGTCGGCCAGCGCCAGGCACACGCCGACGTCGCCGGCCGGCAGCGCGTCGCCGGCGAAGCGCGGGCGGTAGTGGTCCTCGATGGCGTGCGCCACGCGCGCATCGAGACCGTCGTGCAGTGCGTAGTAGCGGCCCATCGTTCCCTGCAGTTCCGGGAACTCGCCGACCATTTCGGTCAGCAGGTCGGCCTTGGCCAGCGTCGCCGCCTGCTCGACCAGCGCGGCGTCGACTCCGGCCAGCCCGGCCAGCGCGACTGCGATGCCGCGCACCCGGCGCATGCGCGCGGCCTGCGAGCCCAGGCGCGCGTGGTAGACCACGCGCTCGAGGCCGTCGACGCGCGCGGCCAGCGGCCGCTTGCGGTCCTGCTCGAAGAAGAACTTGGCGTCGGCCAGGCGCGGGCGCACGACGCGCTCGTTGCCTTCGATCACCGCGGTCGCGTCGTCCGGGCTGATGTTGCTGACGACCAGGAAGCGGTTGCTCAGCCTGCCCTCGGCGTCGACCAGCGGGAAATACTTCTGGTTGGCCTTCATCGTCAGGATCAGGCATTCCTGCGGAACGGCGAGGAATTCGGGCTCGAAGCGGCAATCGAGCACCGTGGGGCGTTCGACCAGCGCGCAGACCTCGTCGAGCAGCGCGGCGTCGTCGATCGGGCGCAGCCCGGCCGCGGCGGCGGCGCTGTGCAGCTGCTGCGCGATGGCGTCGCGGCGCGCGCCGAAGTCGGCGATCACCGCGCCTTCGTCGCGCAGCTGCTGCGCGTAACTGTCGGCGGCGCGCAGTTCGATTGGGTCGCGCGCGGCCTCGAAGCGGTGGCCGTGGGTCAGCCGCCCGGCCTGCAGCCCAAGCGCCTGCACCGGAACCACGCGATCGCCGTGCAGCGCGACGAGGCCGTGCGCGGGCCGCACGAAGCGCACGGTGGTCCAGCCGTCGGCGAGCTGGTAGCTCATCACTTTCGGGATCGGCAGCCTGGCGATCGCGTCGAGCAGCGCGCGCTGCAGCGCGTCGGCCAGCAGCGCGCCGGGAGCCACGCTGTCGACGTACAGCGTCTGCGCCTTGCCGCTGCCTTCGCTGCGCACGCGCGCCGCGGCATCGGCCGGCAGGCCGAGCGCGGCGAGTTTTTTCAGCAGCGCATGCGTCGGCGCTCCGGCGGCGTCGAGGCCGACGCTGGCCGGCATCAGCTTGTTCGCCAGTTCGCGGTCTGCGGCGCGCGCGGCCACGCCGCAGACGTGCACGGCGAGGCGGCGCGGGCTGGCGTACGCGGTCGACGCCGCTCCGGCGTCCACCAGGCCCTGCGCGCGCAGGCCTTCGACGATGCCGTGGGCGAACGCGCCGCCCAGCGCGGCGAGGGCTTTCGGCGGAAGTTCCTCGACGAACAGTTCGACGAGCAGGTTGGCGGTGGTCATGGACGGATCGGGGGTGTGCATCAGGCGGCCGCCTTCTTCTGCGCCAGGGCCTGCGCGGCCTCGGCGCTCCAGGCGGCCGGCGCCAGCGGGAAACCCAGGCGCGCGCGGCTGTCGAGGTATTCCTGCGCCACGCCGCGCGCCAGGTTGCGGATGCGGCCGATGTAGGCGGCGCGCTCGGTGACCGAAATCGCGCCGCGCGCGTCGAGCAGGTTGAAGGTGTGCGCGCACTTGAGCACCTGCTCGTAGCACGGCAGCGCGAGCTGCTCGCGCATCAGGTGGCGGGCCTGGCGCTCGTGGGCGTCGAACGCCTGCAGCAGGAAGCCGACGTCGCTGTGCTCGAAGTTGTACGCGCTTTGCTCGACCTCGTTCTGGTGGAACACGTCGCGGTACAGCAACGGCTGCGCGCGCCCGGCCACGCGGGTCTCGGTCCACACCAGGTCGTAGACGCTCGACACCCCCTGCAGGTACATCGCGAGCCGCTCGAGGCCGTAGGTGATCTCGCCGGTGGTCGGCCGGCAGTCGATCCCGCCGACCTGCTGGAAATACGTGAACTGGGTCACTTCCATGCCGTTGAGCCAGACTTCCCAGCCCAGGCCCCAGGCGCCCAGGGTCGGGTTCTCCCAGTCGTCCTCGACGAAGCGGATGTCGTTGCGCGACAGGTCGAAGCCCAGCGCGCGCAGGCTGCCGAGATACAGGTCGAGAATGTCGGCCGGAGCCGGCTTGAGCACCACCTGGAACTGGTAATAGTGCTGCAGCCGGTTCGGGTTGTCGCCGTAGCGCCCGTCCTTCGGCCTGCGGCTGGGCTGCACGTACGCCGCGTTCCACGGCTCGGGGCCGATGGCGCGCAGGAAGGTCGCGGTGTGGCTCGTTCCGGCGCCGACTTCCATGTCGTAGGGCTGCAGCAGCGCGCAGCCCTGTTCGGCCCAATAGTTCTGCAAGGTCAGGATGATGTGTTGGAAGGTCGGCATGGCGGACTGCGGCGGCTGGCGCGGGACCTTCCCGCGCGTCGTGCGCCTGGCGGAATTCTAGGAGGCTGCCCGGTGGCGGTGGCTCAGTGCGCGCCGCCGCGGCGCCGGCGCAGCGCCGCCGGCGCCAGCGCGAGCAGCGCCAGCAGCAGTTGCGGCGCGTAGCCGTAGCGCGCGGCGAGGCGGGCGAACGGCGTCAGTCCGCTGCGCGGCCGCACCGTGCCGGTGAGCACGCCGACGGTGTACGGCGCCAGCATCCGGCGCACGCGTCCGTCGGCGCCGATGATCGCGGTGGCGCCGGTGTTGGTCGCGCGGATGGTCGGCAGCTGGAACTCCAGCGAGCGCATGCGCGCGATCTCCAGGTGCTGGCCGAGCACGATGGTGTCGCCGAACCAGCCCAGGTTGGTCAGGTTGGCGATCACCTGCGGCGCCAGCGCCGGGTCGGCGAAGCGCTGCGCCAGCTGTTCGCCGAACAGATCCTCATAGCAGATGGTCGGCGCCACGCGCACCCCGCGCACGACGAACGAGGGCTGGTCCAGCGCGCCGCGCGCGAAGTCGCCCAGCGGCATGTGCATCAGGCGCACGAACCAGTGGAACCCCCACGGGATGAATTCGCCGAACGGCACCAGGTGCGCCTTGTCGTAGCGGTACGGCGCGGCTCCGCCCAGGCCGATGACGCTGTTGGTGTACTGGTCGGCGCCGCGGGTCAGCGGAATGCCCACCAGCGCCTGGGCGTGGTGGGCGCGCAGCGCCTGGCTCAGGCTCGCCAGGTAGCCCGGGGGAAGGTCTTCGGGCAGCGCCGGAAGCGCGGTCTCCGGGGTCACGATCAGGTCGGCGCGCAGGCGGCGCAGCCATTGCCCGTACAGCGCCAGCGTCGGGCCGAACGCGGCGGCGTTGAATTTGTCGCTCTGCGCGATGTCGCCCTGCAGCAGCGCCACGTGCAGCGGCGCGCCGTCGACCCGGGTCCAGCGCAGCCGGCCGACGGCGTGCGCGCCGCCGACCAGCACGGCCAGCGCCGCCATCGCGGCGGCCGCGCCGCGCACGCTGACCTGGCTGAGCAGCGCGAGCAGTGCGGCGGCCAGCGCCGCGGCGAAAGTCACGCCGTACAGGCCGAGCAGCGGCGCGTAGCCGGCCAGCACGTCGCCG
>JAJZHS010000240.1 GCA_021798395.1 Pseudomonadota bacterium | reverse complement strand
CCAGCGCCTTCGGCGGCACCGTCCTGCGCCCGCGCGGCCTCGGTCGCCGCGCTGGCCAACATGCGCCGGACCGCCCGGTACAGCAACAGGCCGAGAATCAGTGCGACCGCATACGGTGCCGCGTGGCTCAGCGCACCCCACAGCCAGCGTTGGCGCCACCACGGCGACGGTCGGGTCGCCGCGGCATTCGCGGCCGAGAACGGCATGCTGACCACAGAGACCTGGTCGCCACGCTGGGCGTCGAAACCGATCGCGTTCTCGACCAGTTGCTTGATCTGTCCCATCTGCTGCGCGCTCAGCGGATGCGGCTTGGCCGCGCCGTCGGCGCGGTCGTTGATCAACACCGAGACCGATACCCGGCGCACCGTGCCCACCGCGGCCTGCGTCCGGCTGACCGTCTTGTCGAGGTCGAAGTTGTTGGTCGCCGAACTGCTGCTGGCGGTCGGCGCCAACGCCTTCAGGCTCGGCGTGATCTGCGCCAGCTCTTTCGGCGTCAGCGGCGCCGAGGCCGAACCGACGGTGAACGGCGCCGTCACGCCGCCCGGCGGCTGGTTGCTCAGCGCACCCGGCACGCCGACCGGCAGGGTCGTGTTGCCCGTGCTGGTGCGGGCCTGCGTCTGCTGGCTCAGCAGATGGCTCTTGCCATAGGTCACCGAGCTCGTTTCGGTTCGCCCGAAACCGATGTCCGCCGACACCGCCACGCGCACCCCGTCGCGCCCCACCAACGGGGTCAGGATCGACTCGACCTGTCTGCGGTACTGCCGCTCGATGGCGTTGCGGTAGGCGAGCTGGCCCGGTTCGATTCCGCTGTCGGACTGCCCCTGCACGGTCAGCAGGTTGCCGTCCTGGTCGACCACGCTCACGTTCTTGTCGCTCAGGCCCGCGACTCCGGACGACACCAGGTGCACGATGCCGGCAACCTGCGCGCCGCTGAGCACGCGCCCAGGGTACAGCTTCAGCAGCACCGATGCCGTCGGATGCTCCTGCTGGCTGAGGAACACCGAGGGCTTCGGGATCGCCAGGTGCACGCTGGCCGACTCGACCGCCCCCATCGACTCGATGGTGCGCTCCAGCGACCCCTGCAGCGCGCGCTGGTAATTGATCTGCTCGACGAACTGACTGGTGCCCATCGGCTCGTTGTCGAGCACGCTGAACCCGACCCCGGCCCCTTTCGGCAGGCCGCCCGCGGCGAGTTTCATGCGCGTCGCATAGACCTGGTTGGACGGAACTTCAATGACGCTTCCGCCGCCGGTGATGGTGTAGGGCACGCCGAGTTTCTGCAGCTCGGCGATGACCGCCCCGCCGTCGGCCTGCGACAGGTTCGAATACAGAACCTGATTGTTCGGCTTGCCGCTCCACAGCAGCGTGGCCACGAGCAAGGCGACCAGCGCGGCGACGCCGGCGAGCAGGCCGACGCGCTGGTTCACGTTCAATCGCCGCCAAAGCGCCACCGGCGCGAACAGCGCGGAAGCCTGCGACAGGGGTGCTTGATCGGTGGTGGCCATGGCAAGGTCGGCGATTCAGGCGAGGCGCTCAAGCCTGAATGTTCATGATGTCCTGATAAGCCGCGACCAGCTTGTTGCGCGCCTGCAGCACAGCCTGGAACGACAAATCGGCTTTCTGTTCGGCAAGCATGACGTCGCTCAGACTCCTGGTGGACGTGCCGGAAACGTACGCCTGCTGCTGCGCGTCGGCCTGCCGCATGGTCTGGTTGACACCGTCGAGGGCCGACTTCAGCGTGTTGGCGAAACTGCCGTTCGGCGCACTCGACACGCTCGGCGCGCTCGGGTCCGCCGGCGGCTTCGCCGCGGCCTCGGCCGCCAGCGCCCGCATCTGGCTGACCAGATCTTGCATCCGCTGCACGTTCATCGTCTGCTCCCTCGTCACCGGCGTCGGATCGCTGACGCGCGCCTCAACTCAAGCAATAAGCGTTCCAGTCGATGCCGCCGTGCCGCAGGACGCCGCCGTGCGGCGCCCGCCCTGTCAGATCTCGTCGTCCGCGGTGGGCGAAAGCAGGCCCGCCTCTCGCATGCGCTGCAGCTTGTGGCGCAAGGTGCGCGGGCTGATGCCAAGGCGCTCGGCCGCGTCCTTGCGCGAACCACCGCTGTCGCGCAGCGCGTCGGCGATCAACTGGCGTTCGCTGTCGGCGAGTTCGGCGCCGAGTTCGCGCGGCGCCGCGCGCTGCGCCGCAACAGCCGCGCCGGCTGCCTGGAAAAACAGCTCGGCCGTTCCGATCACGCCTTGCTGCGACAGAATCGCGGCCCGCTGCATCATGTTCTCGAGTTCGCGCACATTGCCCGGCCAGTGGTAATCGAGCATGGCCCGCTGCGCAGCGCCATCGAGGCGCGGCGCCGGATCCAGACCGTATTGCTGCGCGTGGCGCGCGAGCATGGCCTGCGCCAGCGCAATGATGTCCTCGCGACGTTCGCGCAGCGGCGGGATGTGCAGCGGAAACACGCTGAGACGGTAGTACAGATCCTCGCGCAGGACGCCCTGCTGGACCGCCTGCTGCAAATCGCGATTGCTGGTGGCCACCACCCGCATGTCCAGTGCGATGCGCTTGCGGCCGCCGACGCGCTCGATTTCGCGCTCCTGCAGAACGCGCAGCAACTTGGCCTGCAAGCCGGCCGCCATTTCGGTGACCTCATCGAGCAGCAGGGTGCCGCCCTGCGCCTGCTCGAACTTGCCCGGCGCCGACTGCGACGCGCCGGTGAAGGCGCCGCGCTCGTAGCCGAACAAGGTCGCCTCGAGCAGGCTGTCCGGGATCGCTGCGCAGTTGATCGCGACGAACGGGCCGGCCGCGCGCGGCGAACTGCGGTGCACGAACCGCGACACCACTTCCTTGCCGACACCGCTTTCGCCGAGCAGCATGATGCCCACGTCGGTCTGCGCGGCCCGGCGCGCCATTTCCAGCACCGCGCGCATCGGCGGAGACTGAGCGATCAGCCCGTGCGCAGGCGCATTGGCCGCAGCCACCAGTTCACTCATCGCCCGTCCCTGCTCGCCGTGCCGCGTCAAATGCTTGACTCAAACCGTTCCTCGCCGTCATCGTCACGACGTCGCGCCGGTTCGCTCGTCCTCGCGCAAGCCGTACTTGCGGATCTTCTCGACCAGCGTCGTGCGGCGCAGGCCGAGCTTGCTCGCGGCGTGCGCGATGACTTGATCGCACGATGCCAGCGCCTGCTCGATCAGCGAACGCTCGATGCGTTCGAGGTAGGCGCGCAGATCCAGGCCCTGCGCCGGCAGCACCGGTTCGGACGGCTCGGCAACCAGCTGCAGCAGATCGTGCAGGCCGTCATCGCCTTCGGCCGACGACGGCGTGACCACGTCGACCTCGTCGTGCATCTTGGCCGGCAGGTCGCGCACCGTGGCCACGCTGCCGGCGTGCATGATCACCAGCCGTTCCATCAGGTTCTGCAGTTCGCGCACGTTGCCCGGCCAGCGATAGCGCAGCAGCGCCGACGCGACTCCGTCGCCCAGGCGCACGCGCCCGAGCCCTGCCGCATCGAGGCGGCGCAGCGCCAGATCGGCGAGCAGCAGGATGTCCGCGCCGCGCTCGCGCAGCGGCGGAATCTGGATCGGCACCACGTTGAGCCGATAGTACAGATCCTCGCGGAAGCGACCGACCTCGATCTGCTGCTCGAGGTCGCGATGGGTGGCGGCGACGATTCGCGCCGAAGCCCGCAGGAGTTCACCACCGCCGACGCGCTCGAACGTCCGCTCCTGCAGGACGCGCAGCAGCTTGACCTGCAACGACGGGCTCATCTCGGCGACCTCGTCGAGGAACAGGGTGCCGCGCCCGGCGAGTTCGAAGCGACCTCTGCGCACACTTTGCGCGCCGGTGAACGCGCCGCGCTCGTGGCCGAACAGCTCGCTTTCCATCAACTCGCCTGGAATCGCGCCGCAATTGACCGCGACGAACGGCGCCGCGGCGCGCGGCGACCAAGCATGCAGCAAGCGTGCGACGAGTTCCTTGCCGGTGCCGGATTCGCCCTGCACGAGGACCGTGCTGTCGGTCGCCGCGACACGGCGCAGCAACGCGCGCAGCGTCACCATGCCTGGACTGTCGCCGATCAGTTCAGGCGTGGTCGCGTCTTGTTCGAGCTGAAGCGGGGAACTTGTCATGTCCGGCGAATTTTCGCACTTGCGAACGGTTCTCTGACAAATTGTTCTTGCAACCGCTCGCAATAGACTCATCCTAGTCCACGCGCGGCTTCGCCCACCGCGCCGGGCCGCGGTGCGCTAGCGTCCAGCCAGATGTCGCAAGTAATTGTTGCCGCCCAACAACTTGTGCAACAGCGGGCGCATCGACAGCGCGGCCTGCCGCGTGCGGTACGGGCCGACGTACACCAGGTCGAGGTGCTTCGGGTGCTGCGGCGCCAGGCACGCATGATGGCCGGCGCGGCGCAGCAGTGCATGCACCCGGGACACGCCGGAAGCCTCGGCGAACGCGCCGACCTGCAGGTACCAGCCT
>JAJZHS010000239.1 GCA_021798395.1 Pseudomonadota bacterium | reverse complement strand
TCCGCACGCCACCCCCTGCCCTACGCGTTCTGCCGCGACCAGGGCCTGTTGCTCGAGCACGACGGCGAGCGGCTGATGCTGTGGTACAGCGAAACCACCCGCGCCGGAGGCCTGGCCGAGGTCCAGCGCCGCCATCCGGACTGCACGCTGCAGCCGCTCGCCGCCGACGAACTGCAACAGCGCATCGGCACGGCCTACGCGGCGCGCGACGGCAGCGCCGCCGACATCGTCAGCGAAGTCGAGGGCGACGTCGACCTGTCGCGGCTGATGCTCGACATCCCGGCGGTCGAGGATCTGCTCGAGACCGCCGACGACGCGCCGATCATCCGCATGCTCAACGCGCTGTTCACGCAGGCGTCGCGAGACGGCGCCAGCGACATCCACATCGAGCCGTACGAAACCAGTTCGGAGGTTCGCTTCCGCGTCGACGGCGCTTTGCGCGACGTGGTGCGCCCGAACAAGGCGCTGCACGCGGCGCTGATCTCCCGGCTCAAGATCCTGGCCCAGCTCGACATCGCCGAAAAGCGCCTGCCGCAGGACGGCCGCATTTCGCTGCGCATCGGCGGCCGTGCGCTCGACGTGCGCGTGTCCACGCTGCCGTGCGCGCACGGCGAGCGCGCCGTGATGCGCCTGCTCGACAAGTCGGCGGCGCGGCTCGATCTGCGCGTGGTCGGAATGTCCGAGCCGATGCTGCAGAACTTCGATGCGCTGATCCGGCACCCGCACGGACTGCTGCTGGTCACCGGCCCGACGGGCAGCGGCAAGACGACCACGCTGTATTCGGCGCTGGCGCGCATGGACGCGAATTCGGGCAACATCATGACGGTCGAGGATCCGATCGAGTACGACCTGCCCGGAATCGGCCAGACCCAGGTCAACCCGCGCATCGATCTGACTTTCGCTCGCGCGCTGCGCGCGATCCTGCGCCAGGACCCCGACGTGGTGATGATCGGCGAAATCCGCGACTTCGAGACCGCGCAGATCGCGATCCAGGCCTCGCTGACCGGCCACCTGGTGCTGGCCACGCTGCACACGAACGACGCGCCGGCGGCGGTCACCCGGCTGATCGACATGGGCGTCGAGCCTTTCCTGCTCGCCTCGTCGCTGCTCGGCGTGCTGGCGCAGCGGCTGGTGCGCCGCCTGTGCACCCAGTGCCGGCGCCAGGGCCCGGAGGGCTGGGTCGCGGTCGGCTGCAGCGCGTGCAACCAGACCGGCTACAGCGGACGCACCGGAGTGTTCGAACTGCTGGTCGCCGACGACGCGCTGCGCGCCGCGGTGCACAATCGGGCCAGCGAGGCCGACCTGCGCGCGCTGGCCACCGCGGCCGGCATGCACAGCATGCGCGACGACGGCGCGCGCTGGATCGCCAGCGGCGACACGACGACCGCCGAACTGCTGCGCGTGACCCGCGACTGAATCGCGCCGACTGGAGTCCGCAGATGCCCGCCTACCGCTTCGTTGCCCTCGACGCCGCCGGCGCCGAACAGCGCGGAGTGCTCGAGGCCGACAGCGCGCGCGGCGCGCGCGGCATGCTGCGCGCGCGCAGCCTGGTGCCGCTGGAAGTCGACGCCATCGTCGGCGAACAGGCCGCCGCGGGAAGCCAGCGCTGGCGGCGTCGGGTGCTGCGCGCACAGGAACTGACGCTGCTGACGCGGCAGATCGCCAGCCTGCTGGTCTCCGGCCTGCCGCTGGAGCGCGCGCTGTCGGCGCTGGCCGACGACGCCGACCGGGCCGAGATCCGCGACCTGCTGTCGGACATCCGCAGCGAAGTCTCCGGCGGACACAGCCTGGCCTCGGCGCTGGCGCGCCATCCGCGCGAGTTCTCGCCGATCTACCGCGCGCTGGTCACCGCGGGCGAAGACAGCGGCAACCTCGGCCAGGTCCTCGCCAGCCTGGCCGACTACCTGGAAACCAGCCAGGAGCTGCGCGGCAAGCTGCTGCAGGCCATGGCCTACCCGACGATCGTGGTGCTGGTCGCCATCGCCGTGGTGATGCTGCTGCTGACCTACGTCGTGCCGCAGGTCGTCGGCGTGTTCCAGGGCGCGCACCAGAAACTGCCGACGCTGACCATCGCGCTGATCGCGCTGAGCGATTTCCTGCGCGCCTGGGGCTGGCTGATCGCGCTGCTGCTGGCCGGCGGCGCGGTGGTTGCGCACCAGGCGCTGAAACTGCCGGGACCGCGCCGCGCGGTCGATGCGTTCTGGCTGCGCATGCCGCAACTGGGGCGCCTGGTGCGCGGTCTGAACACCGCGCGTTTCGCGTCCACGCTGGCGATTCTCAGCGGCGCCGGGGTGCCGATCCTGCGCGCCTTGCAAGCTGCCAACGAAACCTTGTCCAACACCGTGCTGAAGGCCGACGCCGAAGAAGCGCTGGCGCTGGTGCGCGAGGGCTCCGGCCTGGCGGCCGCGCTGGGCCTGCACCGCCGCTTCCCGCCGGTGCTGGTGACCTTCGTGCGCCTGGGCGAGCAGACCGGGCAGCTGCCGGCCATGCTCGAACGCGCCGCGACCCAGCACGCGGAGGAAGTGCAGCGGCGCGCGTTCACGCTGGTGACCATTCTGGAGCCGCTGCTGATCCTCGGCATGGGCGGGATGGTCATGCTGATCGTGCTGGCTGTGATGTTGCCGATCATCCAGATCAACAACCTGGTCCATTGACCCGCTGCGCGGCAGCCGCCACCGCCCCTGCTTGAAACGTGGTCCGGCGGCGGTCGACAATGCGCCGATGAACACCGCGGAAGCCCTTGTCGAGCAGCGCCTCGATCGCGTCGAGCAAAGGCTCGAGCGCGTCGAACAGAGGCTCGACCATGTCGAACAGCGCCTCGAGCGCGTCGAGCAGAGGCTCGACCATGTCGAACAGCGCCTCGATCGCGTCGAGCAGAGACTCGAGCGCGTCGAGCAGCAGATCGGCGCGCTCGCCGCCGACGTCGCCGGCCTGCGCGCGATGATCGCGGCGCACATCGACGCCATCGGCGCCCATTTCGCGACCCGTGCCGACCTGCACCGCGAACTGCACGTGCAGACCCAGCGCCTGGTCGGGCTGCTCGTCGGCTGGTCGAGCCTGCTGCTGGCTCTGACGTATGCGATCGGCCGCTTCGTGCATTGAACGCGCGCCATGTGGCCCGCGGCTCGCGGACAGGCGATAATGCGCGGCATGGCAGCCTTGTCCCGCTCCGATCTGCTCCGTCACACGTGGTGGCGCTGGCGCAAGCCTGCGCGCTGACTCCACCCCGACCCGCGCCGCTCCTGCCGGCGCCCGCGACGCGCCCAGGCGGCGCGCCCTCGAACAGACGGACCGACCCACATCCCCAGAGGACTGGATCATGCTGCTGATGATCGACAATTACGACAGTTTCACGTTCAACCTCGTCCAGTACCTCGGCGAACTCGGCGAAGATGTCGTCACGGTGCGCAATGACGCGCTGAGCCTCGACGCCGTCGAACGCATGGCGCCGGCGCGCATCGTGATTTCCCCGGGGCCGTGCTCGCCGGCCGAGGCCGGGATCAGCGTCGGGCTGCTGCAGCGCTTCGCCGGGCGCATCCCCATGCTCGGCGTGTGCCTGGGCCATCAGGCCATCGGCGCCGCGTTCGGCGGCCGGGTGGTTCGCGCGCGCACCATCATGCACGGCAAGACCAGCGCGATCAGCCACGACGGCGGCGGCGTGTTCGCCGGAATTCCGAGCCCGTACACCGTGGTGCGCTACCACTCGCTGGCCGTCGACCGCGACACCCTGCCCGACTGCCTGGAAATCTCGGCGCAAAGCGCCGACGGCGAGATCATGGGGCTGCGCCACCGCGACTGCGCGATCGAAGGCGTGCAGTTCCATCCCGAATCGATCGAGACCGAGCACGGCCACCGGCTGCTGCGCAATTTCCTCGAACACGCGCACAACCCGAGCCGAGCGCCGCGATGACCATTTCCAACAGCGACGCGCTGGTGCGCGTGATCGAGCACCGGGAAATTTTCCACGACGAAATGCTCGCCCTGATGCGCCGCATCATGACCGGCGAAATGTCTCCGGTCATGATCGCCGCGCTGATCACCGGACTGCGGGTGAAGAAGGAAACCATCGGCGAGATCACCGCCGCGGCCATGGTGATGCGCGAGTTCGCGACCCGCGTGCCGCTGGCCGACACCTCCCGGCTGGTCGACATCGTCGGTACCGGCGGCGACGCCGCGCACACCTTCAACATCTCGACCACCAGCATGTTCGTCGCCGCAGCGGCAGGCGCGCGCGTGGCCAAGCACGGCGGCCGCAGCGTGAGTTCGTCGTCGGGCTCGGCCGACGTGCTCGAGGCGCTGGGCGCGAACCTTGCGCTGAGCCCCGAGCAGATCGCGAGCTGCCTCGACGACACCGGAATCGGCTTCATGTTCGCGCCCAGCCACCACAGCGCGATGAAGCACGCCGCGCCGGTGCGCAAGGAACTCGGCGTGCGCACCCTGTTCAACATCCTGGGGCCGCTGACCAACCCGGCCGGGGCGCCGAACCAGCTGCTCGGC
>JAJZHS010000238.1 GCA_021798395.1 Pseudomonadota bacterium | reverse complement strand
CGCTCCAAGGTTGCCTGGAAACGCTTCATGTGCTCCAGCAGCAGGTTTTCGATGTTCTCGTTCATGGATCGGGCCTCGTCGTCAGTATAGGCCGCCGGCGCGCTCTACGCTTACGGCAGCGCCTCGGGCAGTTGTTAGCGGCATTAGTCCTCGCCCTCCCGCATGACCGTGACGACCGGCGCCGCGGTGTCGCCGGGGCCGCACTGCGCCCACAACGCGCAGCCCAGCGCCTGGAACGTCACGCGGTCGGTGCCGCGAACTCCGCCGCGCCGGATGGCCGCCAGCATCGCGCGCAAGACTTCCTCCGCGCGCATGTCGCGCACAATGCCCGCCAGCGTGTCGGTGTCGCTCGCGGGCAGGCAATCGATCAGCGCCCACACGCCATGCGTGCAGGCCGTCGGGTACCGGATGCCGGCGCGCTGCGCGCGCTCGCTCACGTCCACCAGCACGCCATCAGCCAGCGCCTGGGCGCGGGTGTAGGAATAGATCAGTTCGCCGAATAGCTCGCGGGTCATCGTTTCGTCGTTCATGGTCTCGTTCTCCGGGTAGTGGCGCGGTCAGCACAGGCCGCGCTGGGAAAGGCTGGTCACTGATTCGCCGATCACGAGGTGGTCGAGCACGCGCGTGCCGATCAGGTCCAGCGCCTGCTTGAGGGTCTGCGTCAGTGCGACATCGGCCGCGCTCGGCTCGCTGATTCCGCTCGGGTGGTTGTGGCAGAAAATCACGGCTGCACTGTTGTGCTTCAGACATGCGCGCACGACTTCGCGCGGTGGCACGCTCGCGCCATCAATCGTGCCTTGGAACATTTCATCAAACGCGATCACGCGATGGCGGTTGTCCAGGTGCAGAACGCAAAACGCTTCGCTGTCCCGCGTTGCCAATCTCGCCCGCAGCCATGCGCCGGATTCCTGCGGACTTGCCAAAGTGCCCATGCGCTCGAACCGCTTGCGCAAGATGGCCTCGGCCTGCTCGAGAATCGCGGCTTCCTGCTCGGCGCTGCTGCTGCCGTAGCCTGCTGCCTGCTCGCTCCGTACACCCCGTGCTGCCGGCTGGTGAGCCTCGGGGGAGCGCGAGGGGGAAACCCTCGCGGCGCCTTGGGCCGTGCGGCTTCTCGGGGTATTCGTCAGGTCAGTCATGGGTGTGTCCTCGCTGTGGGTTCTGCCGGTTGGAGCCGCCTCACTGGTTCGCGAGGCGGCCCGCACCCCGCGCGATGGCCCTTCGGGCCGAGTCCCTTTCCGGGACAGCGGGGCGAGCAGGCAGCGGGCATGACAGAGCGCAGCGACCCGCAGGGCTGGCGTGACCGATGCAGGCGAGGGGCCCACGAGCGGGGCGGCTGCAACCGGCAGTGGCAGCGAGGACATGCGGACCTGCGCACGCCGGCGCGCGGCCCTGGGCGTCAACAGGGCTCTTGGCAAGCGCGCCGCCGGCGCGGCCTTTTGTGCCACATCCGCCAGAACACCTTTCAATTCAAATTCTTAAGCGCCGTTTTCTCATAGGTGCGGGGCGCTTGGCCCCGCGCCCGATCGGAGACGTCCAATGCACCCGAATCTCAACTCCCTGGCCCGCGCGCTGGCGCTGGCCCTTTCCTTCGCCAGCGCGGCCGCGTTCGCGCAGTCCGCGCCGGCGGGCGCCGGTAGTACCGGCAACTTCCCCGTCATCACCGTGCCGCCGCCGCCGATGTCGGCGGTGTCGAACCCGCCGACGCCCGGTGCCGACAGCACGCTGTGGTCCAACGGCATCCCCGGCCCGCAAAACAGCAGCATCACGATCCCGCTGCCGACCTCACCGGGCGGTGGTGGCGGCGGCCCGCCGCCGATCAGCTGCACGCCCTCGAATTACGGCCAGTCGCTGCCCGCGCAATGCCCGGCCGGCGAAACGGTGGGCGGCATCACGGGCGGCCAGACCGTGTTCACGCAGTCGCGGCAGATCGCGGTGACGTGCCCCGCCGGCCCCTACGGGGCGCCGGTGACCACCGCCACGGCGTGGACGCCGCCGGTGTCCAGCGAGTGCGCGATCCCACAGAACGGCGGTGGCAGCCACACCTGCAGCGTGAGCTGCCCGGTCAGTTGCCGGGTCTCTGTGGCGGGCTTCAGCCGGAACTACGCGGGGTATTGGGCATCTGGCGGTGGTGCTGGCTGCCCGGCGGCCGGTACGCCGAATGGCGAGTTCGCATCGAATCCTGGCAGCACTCCATCGTTCTGCAGCGGCACGCTGACCTACGCCTACACCAGTACGTCCAGTTGCCCGGTGCCGCCCGGCGGCGGTTGCACGGTGGCCCAGGTCAATGCGGGCACCTGCGCGACCTGCTCACGCACCTGCGGCAGCACCGAATCAGGCTTTGCCACCTGTCAAACCCACAACATCAACGCGACGACGTGCTCGTACTGGGGCTACTCCGGCTCGAGCTGCCCCACCGGTGCCAGCGGCGGCACCTGGCGCGCCGGCCTGTGCCCCTGAGGTGACTTATGACGACTCCCACGATTCTGATCACTCCCAGCGCCGCCCGTGCGGCGCTGGTCCAGGACACGCGGCACTACCTGGGCTATGCCTGCGACGGCTACGAGCCGGGCCTGTGGCACGAGGAGGTGCTGAGCGAAGCGCTGGTGAACTTCTTCGGTGCCGATCGCAACGAGGCGCCGTTCGCGCCGGATCTGCCGATTTGGCGCAACGTGCGCTGGTGCGCGATCGCCGAGCGCCACGGCGTCGCGCACGACGGCACCGCGGCCGGTGCGCGCACCGCGCTGCGCGATGAAGCGCTGGCGCGTACCGATCTGCCGCTGTCGAAGTTCATGGAGTTCGCCGAGAACGCCGTCGTGCTGTTCCAGATGCCGGCGTCCGAGCTGGACACGGCCGCCGCGGACCTGCCACACGACTTTCAGCCGCCGCACGACTGGCGCGCGCTGCTGGAAACCGACACGGTGCCGTGGCCGGAGATCTACCGGATCCGCGAGGATTTGATCTTGCCAGAGTTCCGCGTCGCATGATCACCCTCAGCAAGATCGCCCACGCCGGCCAGGCGCTCGGCTATTACGCCGAGAAGGATGACTACTACCGCGAAGGCGGATCCGCGCCGGCGCGGTTCTTCGGCGAAGGCGCGGCGGCGCTCGGCCTCAGCGGCCCGATGGTGCGCGAGAACGCCGCGGCCTTCGCGGCGATTCTCGAGGGTCGTGTGGCCGGCCAACAGGTCGGCCAGGCCGATCGCCACACGCCCGGCTGGGACGTGACCTTCAGCGCGCCGAAGTCGGCCAGCATCGCCGCGCTGGCCGCGGGCGACGATCGCCTGGTGGCCGCGCACGATGCGGCCGTGCACGCGGCGCTGACGCACCTGGAGCGGCACGCCCTCGTGACGCGCCAGCGCGGCGAGGATGGCAGCTACGTCTGGCGCCAGGGCGATGGCATGACCGCGGCGGTGTTCCGGCACACGACGAGCCGGAACGCCGACCCGCAGCTGCACAGCCACTGCGTGATCGCCAACACCACGCGCGATCCGGAGACCGGCGCGTGGCGCAGCCTGGACTCGCGCGAGCTGTATGCGGCGCAGGCGGAAGCGAATGCCATCTACATGAACACGCTCGCGCACGGCGCGCGCGAGGCCGGCTACACGGTCGATTGGACCGTCAATGCCCAGGGCCACGCCAGCTTCGAGCTGCGCGAAGTGCCGGAAGCCTTGCGCGAGGCGTGGTCGAGCCGCAAGACGGAGATCGATGCCGCGCTGGCCGCACGCGGCCTGTCGCGCGAGACCGCCAGCAGCGAAGAAAAACAGGTCGCGACGCTGGCGACGCGTGCGCCCAAGGATGTCCAGGATCGCGCCGCGCTGGCCGCAGCGTGGCGGGCGACCGCACGGGAACACGGCTACGAACCCGAGCGGCGGCCGCAGGACCGCGTGCTCGAGCCGGCGGCGCGCGCCGCTGCCGCCGACACCGCGGTGGCGCGGGCAGCGGAACACCTCGCCGAGCGCGACGCGCGCTTCTCGGTGCGCGACCTCGCGCACGAGGCCCGCATCGCCAGCCAGGGCCAGGCCAGCGAGAAGGAACTGCACGCGGCCATCGCGCGGGCGCAGCAGGCCGGTGAGCTGCAGACACGCCGCACCTGGGGCCGCGCGGCCGGTGGCCAGCGCGACTGGCGCGAGGGCTTCACCACGCGCGAGGGCCTGCGCACCGAGCGCGCCCTGCTGGCGCACGCCGCCACGCTGCAGCGCGAGGGCGCCGTGCGCATCGGCGAGGCAGCGGGCGCGAGCCGCGATGCGGCGACGCGCCAGGCCGCGATCGGGCGCGCGATCGAGAGCCGGGAGCAGGCGACCGGCCACGCCTTCAGTCCCGAGCAGCGCGCGGCGGTGCACAGCCTGCTCGCGCGCAGCAGTGGCCTGCAGATCCTGCACGGCCACGCCGGCACGGCCAAGACCACGACCGTGCTGGCGGCGGTGGCCGAGGTCGCACGAGAAGGCGGCTGGCAGGTGCGCGCGATGGCGCCGACCAGCAGTGCCGCGCAGACGCTGGGCACCGCGCTGGG
>JAJZHS010000014.1 GCA_021798395.1 Pseudomonadota bacterium | reverse complement strand
TCATCCTCAACGAAGCTCCCTACGGCAGCGAGCGAACCTACAACGCGCTGCGCCTTGCCGTCACCCTGTCGGCACAGCCGGAACAGCGCGTGCGCATGTTCCTCATGGGCGACGCCGTGCTGTCGGCCAAGGCTGGACAAAGGGTTCCTGCCGGCTACTACAACGTCGAGACCATGCTCCACAAGGTCACGCAGCGTGGCGAGGTCGCCTTGTGCGGCACCTGCCTGGACGCCCGCGGGCTCCGGGACGAAGAGCTTCTGGCGGATTGCAGGCGCTCGACCATGGTCGAACTCGGACGCTGGACAAGTGAAGCCGAGAAAGTCCTGGTGTTCTGAACCATCCCATAGGGTCGACTTCCCATCATGTTCTTCAGACAACTTCCTGCCCGGGACGCCAGCCTGTCGTACCTGTTCGGCTGTGCGGGGCTCGGCAAGGCCGTCGCGGTGGACGTGGTCGCCGGTGACGAGGACTGGTTCGTCGAACAGGCGCAGCAGGCCGGGGCGCGGATCACTCACGCGATCGACACCCACGTGCACGCCGACCACCTCAGTGGCGGCAGGAGCCTGGCGCGCAGGGTGGATGCGCCCTACTGCCTGCACGAGGCGGCGCGCGAGTTCGTGCGCTTCGACTTCGAGGCCCTGCGCGACGAGCAGCTGATCGAGGTCGGCAACGTCAGCGTGCGCGTGCTGCACACTCCCGGGCACACGCCCGACAGCATGTGCCTGCTGGTCACCGACCGGCGCCGCGGCGACGCGCCGTGGTTCGTGCTCACCGGCGACACCCTGTTCGTCGGCGCCGTCGGCCGCCCGGACCTGGCCGGGCGCGAACGCGAAATGGCGGGCAGCCTGTACGACTCGCTTCACGGCCGGCTGCTGAGTCTTCCCGCCGAGCTGGAGATCTACCCCGCGCACCAGGCGGGCAGCGCCTGCGGTGCCGGCCTGTCGGGCAAGCCGGCGTCGACCCTGGGCTTCGAGAAACGCTTCAACCCGCTGCTCAGCCTGTCACGCACGGCCTTCGTCGAGCAACTGTGCGCCGAGATCCCGCCGCGCCCGGCCGACATGGAGCGCATCGTCGCGGCGAACGTTTCGCCATGAACGAGCAGGCCCCGGCGGCCGCGTCGCCGCATGACGCCTACGTGCAGGGCATTCGCGTCAACCTGCACCAGTTCGTCTGGCAGGCGGTGCAGGTGTTCCTGGTCGGTCTGGTCATCGGCATGGAGCGCACCGTGCTGCCGGTGGTCGCGGCACGCGACTTCGGGGTTCCGCGCTCGTCATTCCTGTACCTGCTGAGTTTCGTCATCTCCTTCGGCCTGGTCAAGGGCGCGCTGAACTTCGTTGCCGGGCGCCTGTCCGAACGCATCGGGCGCAAGACCGTGCTGGTGCTGGGCTGGCTGGCCGCCATGCCCATCCCGTTGCTGATCTTTTTCGCGCAGTCGTGGTGGTGGATCGTCGCCGCCAACCTGTTCCTGGGCATCAACCAGGGATTCGCGTGGAGCATGACCGTCACCAGCAAGGTGGACATCACGCGCGCCGAGCAGCGCGGGCTGGCCACCGGCATCAACGAGTTCGCCGGCTACGCCGCGGTCGGCCTGGCGGGGCTGGCCACCGCGTGGCTGGCGCAGCGCTACGGGCCACGGGTGGCCTTGCTGGGCTTCGCCAGCGCGGTGATGGCCATCGCGCTGCTGACGGCGCTGCTGTTCGTGCGCGAGACCCTGCCGTGGGCACGGGCCGAGCGCCAGCGCCATGCCAGCGGCACCCACTCCGGGCCGCGCCCGCGCTTCGCCGACGGCCTGAGCGAGCACCCGAGCTCGCGCCAGGTGTTCGCCTACGTGTCGTGGCGCCACCCCACCTTCTCGGCGCTGTGCCAGGCGGGCGTGGCCAACAAGGTCGCCGACACGCTGCTGTGGGTGCTGTTCCCGTTGTACCTGCACGGCCACGGGCTGGCCCTGGTGCAGGTCGGCTGGGTCACCGGGGTGTACGGGCTGAGCTGGGGCGCCTCCCAGCTGTGGACCGGGCCGCTGTCGGATCGCATCGGGCGCAAGCGCCCGGTGGTGGCCGGGCTGTGGCTGCTCGGCGCCGGCGTGGCCGCCGCCGTGCTGGTGCGCGGCTTCGCGGCGTGGCTGGCGGCCGCCGTGGTCATGGGCGTGGGCATGGCGCTGCTGTATCCGAACCTGATCGCGGCGGTGGCCGACATCGCCCACCCGAGCTGGCGCAGCTCGGCGCTGGGCACCTACCGCTACTGGCGCGACACCGGCTACGCCATCGGTGCGCTGGCGCTGGGCCTGGTGGCGCAGGCGCGCGGCGCGATCGAGCCGGCCTTCTGGGTCACCACGGCATGGCTGCTGGCCTCCGGCGCCTGGGTGCTGTTGCGCGCGCAGGAAACCCATCCTGGCCACCCGCCGAAGGAGCCGCGCGCTTGAACTCGATCGCGCAACTGCGTGCGGGCTGATGTCGGGGTCGTGCCCGATCCCACCATCATGGTTTGCCTGAGCTTCGCGCAGAATGCGGCATGGACCCCGCCACCCGGTACATGCTCGGCATCGTGTTCGCCGCCACCCTCATCCGCTCCACCTTTGGCTTCGGCGAAGCCCTGTTCGCGGCGCCGCTGCTGGCGCTGGCGCTGCCGCTGCGCCTGGTCACGCCGCTGGTGGTTCAGCTGTCCGTCACGATCGCCGCCAGCGTGGTGGTACAGGACTGGCGCCACGTGCAACTGCGCGGCAGCCTGGGGCTGTTGCTGCCTTCACTGGCGGGCATTCCCTGCGGACTGTTGTTGTTGACCAGCCCCTACCAGTCGCTGCTGAGGCTGGTGTTGGCCGTTCTCGTCATCGCCTTTGCCGTCTACGGCCTGATCGGGCGCAAGCCTCCGCACCTGAAGGCCGACCGTCTGCCCTGGCTGCTCGGCTGCGGCTTCTGCGCTGGCGTGCTGGGGGCCGCCTACGGCATGAACGGCCCACCGCTGGTCGTGTACGGAACCCTGCGCCGCTGGAGCTCGCAACAGTTTCGCGCGACCTTGCAGGGTTATTTCCTGCCAGCCGGCCTGCTGGCGCTTGCCAGCTACCGCCTCGGCGGCCTGTGGGCGCCCGCGGTGACGCGCGACTACCTGATCTGCCTGCCAGCGGCGATTCCCGCCATCGTGCTCGGCCGCTGGATCAACCGGCGCATGCACCCGCAAGGCTTTGTGCGCTATGTCCACGCCGGCCTTGCGGCGATCGGCCTGCTGTTGTTGGCGCAGGCCTTGGCGGGCCACTCGGCGGCGCCGACACCAGGTCGCGCGACCGCATTTCGCCATCCAATCGCCTGCGCCGTCCAGCCCGCAGAGGTCTTCGCCCGCAGCGCGCCTGGGCGCCCGCGCACGGTTGCCGGGCGGGCGCGTGCGGTGCGACCGGTTGTCATGTTTTGACTTGTCTGTACGCGTTGGTCACATTTGGCGCCTTCGGCCTCTCGCTACGATGGGCTTTTGACTGTCCCGAGCAATGAGCCGGCCGAGACGCCCCCATCCATCGCTGCGCCCGAACTGGCTCACAACCCGCCCTAGGGCGATGTGGCTGCTGCCCGGAGCCGTCGCGCTGGCCGTGCTGCTGTGTCCGCTGCCGGCGCGCGCCTGCAGCGCGCCGGAGCCGTCCGCGGCGCAGGGCGCGTGGACACGTCCCTGCCCGGCGGGCGGTCTCGAAGGCCCGTGCAGCGGGCTCCCGAGAAAACGCCGGGCCGCCCCAAGTTTTCTCGACCCCCTCGGGGGGCGGGCCGGGCGCAGCCCGGACCTGGGGGCGCTCCTCCCGAGAAAACGCCGGGCCGCCGCAAGTTTGCGCGGAATCACGCTGCATCTCAGCGACAGCGAGAACCTGCTCGGAAACTTCGCCGGCGGGGTCAAGCAGGGCTCGACGGTGCAGGGGCTGACGACGCTGTCGATCGACGTGCGCGCGGGCAAAGCCTTCGGGCTGCCCGGCGGCGCGGTCCATGCCAGCGTGCTGGACATCCACGGGCAGCCGCTGACCGGGCCGTACCTGGACAACCTGCAGGCGGCCAACGGCAACGAGGGCCGGGACGGCGCCCGGCTGTGGGAACTCTGGTACGACCAGGACTTCGACCATGGACGCGACGACGTCAAGATCGGCCAGCAGAGCATCGACAACGAGTTCATCGTCAGCAGCGACTCGGGGCTGTTCGTCAACACGATGGCCGGATGGCCGCTGCTGCCGTCCTTCGACATGTACGGGGGCGGCCCCGCGTACCCGCTGTCCTCGCTGGGCGCGCGTTTGCGCGCCCGCATGACGCACGGCGTCACGGTCCTCGCCGGCGCCTTCGACGACAACCCGGGCGGCGGGCGCTTCGCGCAGAACGCGCAGGTCCTTGACCCCAACGGAACGAACTTCAATCTGAACACCGGGACCCTGTACATCGGCGAGCTCCAGTACGCCACCGCGGTCGCCGGACTTCCCGGAAGCTACAAGCTCGGAGCCTGGTACGACACGGGTCTGTTCCCCGACGAGTACCTTGCCGCGGACGGTTTGTCGCAGGCCGACCCGCGCAGCGGCGGAGTTCCCCTGCTGCACCACGGCGACGCCAGCGTGTACGGGGTCGTCGACCAGACCGTGTGGCGCTCGCCGGTGCGTGCCGCGCGTGCGCTGAACGTGTTCGGGCGCATCATGGGCGCGCCCGACGACCGCAACCTGATCGACGTCGCGTTCAACGGCGGACTGACCGTCAACGACCCGCTGCCCGGCCGGCCCGACGACCAGTTCGGCATCGATCTCGGAATCGGGCATGTCAGCGGCCGCGCCGCCGAACTCGACCGCGCGTCGGGGCTTCCGGCGCAGGGAGTCGAGACCCTGGTCGAGCTGACCTACCTGGCGCAGGTCGCGCGCTGGCTGGCGCTGCAGCCCGACCTGCAATACATCGTCCACCCGGGCGGCGGGCTGCTCGATCCGGCCGATCCCCGCCACCTGATCCGCAACGAACTGGTCGCCGGGGTTCGCGCCGTCGTCACGTTCTGAATGGCGGATCCACGCGTGCGCCGGAAACGTCCGGCGTCGTGTTGAAGACAAACCGGCGCGCGACAAGGAGACGGATCAAGTTCCAGGGCCGAAGGATGCGGCCGCAGCGATGGTTGCTGCTGCGCGACGATTTCATCCCGCCCTACTGCTGCCCGCGCGGGTACCACTGCGGCGGCGGCAGCTCCGCGAACACCCGGCGTACGCCGGCGGCCCAGCGCTCGGACAGGTCGCGCCAGTAGGCGTCGTGCTCGTCGATGTGGAAGCGCATGTCGGCCTCGAAGCGCTCTGTCGGCAGCAGCAGGAGGTCGATCGGCAAACCGACGCTGACGTTGCTGCGCATGGTCGAGTCGAAGCTGACCAGCACGCACTTGGTGGCGTCGAGCAGGCTGACGTCGGGGCGGATGACGCGGTCGAGGATCGGCTTGCCGTACTTGATCTCGCCGGTCTGCAGGAACGGCGTCTCGGCGGTGGCCTCGATGGCGTTGCCCTCCGAATAGACCAGGAACAGCCGCTCGCGCTCGCCGCGGATCTGGCCGCCGAGCAGGAACGAGGCGCCGGCGTCGATGCCGCCGGCCTTCAGGTACGGCTCGTCGCGCGCGCGCACCGCGCGCATGGCGTCGCCGAGCAGCAGCGCCACGTCAGCCAGGCTCGGCACTCCGGCCCAGGTGCGCGGCGCGCGCTCGCGCACCGCCCGGTGCAGGTGTTCGATGGCGCCCTGGGTGACGCTGAGGTTGCCCGCCGAGAGCAGCGCGATCACCCGCTCCCCGGGCCGCTCGAGCACGTGCAGCTTGCTGAAGCGGCCGACGTTGTCCACCCCGGCGTGGGTGCGGCTGTCGGCCGCGAACACGAGACCGGCGTTGAGCTTGACCGCGCAGCAATAGGTCATCGGTCGTCGCCCGCTGCCATGGCCCGCGTCAGGCAGCGCGCCGCAAAGGCATGCGGGCGACGAAGAAGCGACGCTCGACCGCCGCTGCGGCAGCCGCGATTTCGGCCTGGCGCGCGGCGCCGAAAGCGAACATGGCGTCGACCTGCTGGCCCGGCTCGGCGAAGTTCACGCCCGCCAGCGCGCGGCCGATCTGCCGCGCAGCCGGCTCGTGGGGCGCCACCCGCAGCGCCGCGAGCGCCTGCTGCGCTTCGCCCAGGCAGTAGGCCGCCGAGCGCGGGAAGTCGCCGCGGCGCAGCAGCATGTCGGCGACCCCGACGCGATCGGGCTCGCCGTGCAGACGGCGCAGCGGCATCAGCGCCGACGCAGCCTCGAGCAACGCGACGCGGTGGAACGCCGCGCGCGGGCTCTCCGGGCCGTCGCGCGGCGGCGTGAACTCGGGGTCGGCCTGCGTCGCCCACAGCCGCAGCGCACCGTCGGCGCGCTCGATGAAGCTTCCCAGGCGCAGGAAGTGCCAGGCCTCGTCGCGCGAAAGGGTGGCGAAGGTCACGCCGCGGAAGCGATCGGCGAAGCGCATGATCGCGGCCACCACCTGCGCCAGCCCGCCGCCGGCGAGCTGCTGCGCGTCGAGGCCGCGAAGCCGCGCCAGCAGGGTCTGCAGGGGCGCCACGACCTCGGCCGGGACCACCGAGCGCTGGTTGCGCGCGGCGTCGCGCGCCAGTTGCACGCAGGCCAGCACCGACGACGGGTTGTGCGCGTCGAGCACGCTGCGTCGCACCATTTCGTCCTGCCGGGTGTCGTCGCCGGCTACTCCGGGCGGGATCGCGCCGGTGGCCAGCAGCGGCAGCGCCCACACGCGGTCGCCGTCGCGGCCGGGCAGCGCCGCCAGGCGGCGCGCCAGATCGAGCAACCGCGCCATGGCTTCGGCACGCTCGACGGCGCGGCCCATCCAGAACAGGTCGGATGCGGTTCGGCACAGCATGGTCGGTCTCCTCGTCGTCGGTTCAGTCCTGCAGCACCCAGGTGTCCTTGGTGCCGCCGCCCTGGCTGCTGTTGACGACCAGCGAGCCTTCGGTCAAGGCGACACGCGTGAGGCCGCCCGGCACCATGCGGATGGTTTCGCCCTGCAGCACGTACGGGCGCAGGTCGACGTGGCGCGGCGCCAGGCCCTCGGCGACCAGCGTCGGGCAGGTCGACAGCGCCAGCGTGGGCTGCGCGATGTAGCGTTCGGGATGGGCGCGGATGCGCGCGGCGAAGGCGTCGCGTTCGGCGCGGCTGGCCCGCGGCCCGATCAGCATGCCGTAGCCGCCTGCGCCCTGCGCCTCCTTGACGACCAGCTGGTCGAGATGCGCGAGCACATGGTCGGCCTGCGCCGGGTCGGCAAGCACCCAGGTCTCGACGTTCGGCAGCAACGGGTCCTGGTCGAGGTAGTAGCGGATCATCGCCGGCACGTGCGGGTAGACCGACTTGTCGTCGGCCACGCCGGTGCCGACCGCGTTGGCCAGGCTGACGTGGCCGGCGCGCATCGCGTCGAACAGTCCGGGGACGCCGAGCATCGAGTCGGCCCGGAAAGCGAGCGGGTCGAGGAAATCGTCGTCGATGCGGCGGTAGATGACGTCGACGCGCTGCGGTCCGTGCACTGTCTTCATGTAGACGAAGCCGGCGTCGACGAACAGATCCTGGCCCTCGACCAGCTCGGCGCCGATGCTCTGCGCCAGGAAGGCGTGTTCGAAATACGCGCTGTTGAAAGGTCCCGGCGTGAGCACGACCACGCTCGGCTGTTCGCCGTCGCGCGGCGCCAGGTCGCGCAGCGTCTGCCCGAGCAGTTCGGGGTAATGGCCGATCGGCGCCACCCGGTGGCGCTGGAACAGCTCGGGCGCGAGCCAGCCGAGGATGCGCCGGTTCTCGAGCATGTAGCTGACGCCCGAGGGCACGCGCAGGTTGTCCTCGAGCACGTGGAACGCGTGCTCGCCGGTGCGCACCAGATCGATTCCGCAAATCGCCGCGAACACGCCGCGCGGCACCGCCACGCCGCGCATACCGCCGCGGTACTGCGCGTTGTCCAGGATGCCTGACGCCGGAACCACCTTGTCGAGCACGATGCGCTGCGCTCCGTAGATGTCGGCCAGGAACAGGTTCAGCGCCTGCACCCGCTGCGCCAGGCCGCGCTGCAGCAGCGCCCACTCGTCGGCCGTGATGATGCGCGGCACGATGTCGAACGGGATCGCGCGCTCGGTGCCGGCGCCGTCACCGTGGATGGCGAAGGTGACGCCGTCGCGATAGAGCGCCAGGCCGGCTTCGATCTGCCTGGCCTGCATGCCGGCAGCGCCGGCGGCGTCGATCCACTGCAACAGGGCGCGCCAGGGCGCGCGCGGCGCGCCGCGCGCGTCGAGCGCTTCGCTGTAGGGAAGGCCTGGGCTGGGCATCGGTGCGTCGTCCATGCCACAGCCGCTGCAAGGCGCGTGCCAGCGCCGAGGCGCCCGGCGCGGCGCCCAAGGCCGCCGCCGCACCCGCCGACGCACCACGACGGCGTCGCCATGCACCGCGACGGGGCGAATAACCCTACAGTGCACGATAGTTCTAATGCGAACTAATATCCGGGCCATCGCAGTCGCCTTCCATCCACACCGGACCGTGAGCACCCGACCGTCCCATCTGCCTCTGCTGCGCGAACTGGTTCGCACCTACCAGGCTTTCGAGCACTACTCTGCGGCGCACATCCACCGGATGGAACTGACCCCGGCGCAGTTCGACGTGCTGGCCACGCTGGGCAACACCGCCGGGATGAGCGCCAAGGAACTGGGCCAGCGCACCCTGATCACCAAGGGCACGCTGACCGGGGTGGTCGACCGCATGCTCGGCAAGGGCCTGGTGCAGCGGCTGCCCGACCCGACCGACGGCCGGGCGCAGATCGTGCGCCTGACGCAATTGGGCCAGCAGACCTTCGAACGCGTGTTTCCGGCGCACGGCGCGCACATCGGCGAGGTGTTCGCCCGCGTGCCGCAGGCCCAGCTCGACGCGCTCGAGCAGCAGCTGCGCGCGCTGCGCGCCGCTTTCGAACAAACCGCCAAGGAGCAAGCGTGAGCACAACCCAGCGTTACACCTGGCCGGCGATCGTGCTGCATTGGGCAATTGCCTTGCTGATCTTCGGCCTGTTCCCGCTCGGGCTGTACATGAGCTCGCTGGCGCTTTCGATCCTGAAAATCAAGCTATTCGCCTGGCACAAATGGTTCGGCCTCACCGTGCTGCTGCTGGCGGTGCTGCGCCTGGGCTGGCGCGCCGGCCATCGGCCGCCGCCCCTGCCCGACAGCATTCCGCGCTGGCAGCAGGCCGCCGCCGGCGCGCTGCACTGGCTGCTCTACCTGCTGATCTTCGCCATTCCGTTGAGCGGCTGGGCGCTGAGTTCGGCCGCGGGGGTGCAGGTGGTCTGGTTCGGCGTGTTGCCGCTTCCCGAACTGCTGCCGAAGGACGCGGCGACCGCGCATGCGCTGCGCGAAGTCCACGAGAGCCTCAACTTCCTGATGGCCGGCGTCGTCGCGCTGCACGTCGCCGCCGCGCTGAAACATCACTTCATCGATCGCGACGGCGTGCTGCGACGCATGCTGCCGCTGCCCACCAAGGAGTCCTGACCATGATGCGCACGCTCGCCTTCGCGCTGGCCGTGGCCGCCGCGCTGCCGGCCGCCCGCGCCGCCACCTACACCCGTGTGCTGCCGGAGTCGAGCGTGTCGTTCTCGGCCACGCAGATGGGCGTGACCATGCCCGGGCACTTCACCCGCATCAGCGCGCAGGTCGTGTTCGATCCGGCCAGGCCGGCCATGGACCGTGTCGCGGTCACCGTGCAGACGGCCAGCGCCGACGCCGCCAACGCCCAGACCACCGCGCTGATCACCGGCGCCGACTGGCTCGACGCCGCGCATCACCCGCAGGCCAGCTTCGTCTCCAGCCGCTTCACGCCGGCTGGCCCGAACCGCTGGTGGGTCGACGGCACATTCAGCGTCAAGGGCCACAGCGCACCGCTGCGCGTGCTCGCCACCGCGCACGCGCAAGGCGCCGACCTGGCGCTCGACGCCGACGTCAAGCTCGCGCGCCTGCACTGGGGCCTGGGCAGCGGAGGGTGGTCCGACACCAGCGTGGTCGGGGCCGAACTGCCGATCCACGTCCACCTGCTGCTCGCCGCGCACTGAATTTGTTCCGCAGTCCCGATCGACCATCCGCAACCAAGGAGTTCCACCATGCCGTTCAAGACCAAGGCGCTCGCCGCCGCCACCGTCCTCGCCGCCGCGGTCGCCGCGCCGAGCTGGGCCGCCGCCCCGCAGGCCTACGGCCGCCTGCACGACAAGAACGTCGCCGGCAGCTACCGGGTCGACCCCGACCACACCAGCGTGCAGTTCACCATCGGCCACGCCGGCGTGGCGCTGTGCTCGGGCGTGTTCAAGAAAGTCACCGGCACCTACACCTTCGATCCCAGGCACCCGGCAGCCGACAAGGCCGACATCACCATCGCGGTCGACAGCCTCGACACCTTCCTGCCGATGCGCGACGACGACCTGAAGAAGGGCAAGCAGTTCTTCGACGCGGCGCAGTACCCCGAGATCCACTTCAAGAGCACCCGCTACGTCGCCAAGGGCGGCGACCACGGCCTGCTGTACGGCGACATCACCCTGCACGGCGTGACCAAGCCGGCCGTGTTCCACGTCACGCTGATCGGCGCCGGCAAGGTCGGCTACCTGCCCAAGCCCTGGGGCGGCTACCTGAGCGGTTTCGTCGCCACCACGACCATCGACCGCATGGACTTCGGCGTCGATGCGTACCCCGCGGGACTGAGCCACACGGTCGCGGTGCGCGTCGAGGTCGAGGGCGTGCGCCAGGGCAGCTGACGCCATGCTCGAGATCCGTCGCGCCGACGAACGCGGCTACGCCGACCACGGCTGGCTGCGGTCGTTCCACAGCTTTTCGTTCGCCGACTACCGCGACCCTCGGCACATGGGGTTCGGTGCGCTGCGCGTGATCAACGAGGACCGGGTCGCGCCGCAAGCCGGTTTCGGCGCCCACGGCCATCGCGACATGGAGATCGTCAGCTACGTCATCTCCGGCGCGCTGGCGCACCAGGATTCGATGGGCAACGGGTCGACGATACGGCCTGGAGACGTGCAGCGGATGAGCGCGGGCAGCGGTGTGCAGCACAGCGAATTCAACGCCTCGTCGACGGATCCGGTGCATTTCCTGCAAGTCTGGATCCACCCGGCGGCGCCCGGCGGTGCACCCGGCTACGAACAGCGCCACTTCGCGGCCGACGCCAAGCGGGGCCGCCTGTGCTGCATCGTCGCGCCGGACGGCGCCGAAGGCGCCCTGCGCATCGGCCAGGATGCGCGCATCCACGCCGGCCTGTTCGACGCCGCCGAGTCTGCGCGGCTGCCGCTGGCGCCGGGTCGCCTGGGCTACGTCCACATCGTGCGCGGCGCATTGCGCGTCAACGGCCACGCGCTCGCCGCCGGCGACGCGCTGAAGCTGCGCGACGAAGCGCAGGTCGAACTCGCCGGCGGCGACGACGCCGAAGTGCTGGTGTTCGACCTGCCGGCCTGACCCGCCGGCGGGCGCGGGCCGGCGTCAGCCGCCCGCGGTCTGCGCGCGCCGCCGCGCGCTGAGTTCGCGCGTGACCTCGCGCGCGGTCTGCTCCATCGTCACGCGGACGAATTCGATGTGCCGACGCGCAGCATCGGCGGCGTGCGCGGCGTGGCGCGCGCGCAGGTCCTGCCAGATGGCGCGGTGCTGCTCGCGCAGCGCGCGCCATTGCGCCGGATGGCCGTGCAGATAGCGCAGGTTGCGCTCGACGTGGTCGTGCACCAGCCGGTGCAGGCTGGCGTTCAGGTGCGCGATCAGCGCGTTGTGCGACGCTTCGGCGATGCTCTGGTGGAACGCCACGTCGGCATGCACGCAGGCGTCGAGGTCGTCGAGATCGTAGGCGTTTTCCAGCACCGCGTGCGCGGCGTCGCCCTGCTCCAGGTCGGCGGCGGTGGCGCGTTCGGCCGCCAGGCGCGCGGCCTCGGCCTCGAGCATGAAGCGGAATTCCAGCATGTCCTGCTGCAGCCCCGGGTGGCCGCTGAGCATGTCGCGCCACGGGTCGATGAAGCCGGCCTGCAGCCGGTCGGTGACCACGGTGCCGCCTCCTTGCCGGGTGCGCACCAGACCCTTCGACGCCAGCTTCTGCAGAGCCTCGCGCAGCGACGGCCGCGACACGCCGAGCTCGGCGGCGAGCTCGCGCTCGCCGGGCAGCCGCTCGCCCGGGCGCAGCGACCCCTCGAGAATGCGTTTTTCCAGATCGCTGGCGATCGTATCGGACAGCCGGACGACTTCCATGCCCTGCCTTTCTTTCGTTCTTGGTCAGACCACTTGCATTCTGCCACGTAAATACAACGAAATCCACCGCCTTGTCCGCGTCCATCTTGACTGTATCGAAGGGCCGTCTTCTCATGGTTGTCCATGGTCGGACCATTTATCCAGTTATGCGCGACGGGCTGAATCCGGCACCCGGCCCGGGCGGGCCGGGCGCAAACCCGGGAACAGCGAGGCTGACCATGGCCGTCGACTGCGTGTCGGGCGCGGCGATCTCGCCGCACAATAACGCCACCGGAGTCGCCACGGTCGGAACGGGGGCCGCGGCACGACGTGCCGGCGTGAACGATCCCGACGCAGCCGTCGCATCGAGACAACGACCACGGGGAGGAATGGCATGAGCGTGATCACCTGCATCGAGGACCTGCGCGTGCTGGCCAGGCGGCGCGTGCCGCGGATGTTCTACGACTACGCCGACTCGGGGTCGTGGACCGAAAGCACCTACCGCGCCAACGAAGCCGATTTCGCCGCCCTCAAGCTGCGCCAGCGCGTGGCGGTCGACATCGACCGCCGCAGCGTGCGCGGCCGCATGCTCGGCGAGGAGGTGGCGATGCCGGTGGCGCTGGCGCCGACCGGCCTCACCGGCATGCAGCACGCCGACGGCGAGATCCTCGCCGCGCGCGCCGCGGCCAGCTTCGGCGTGCCGTTCACGCTGTCGACCATGAGCATCTGCTCGATCGAGGACGTGGCCGCGCACAGCCCGGCGCCGTTCTGGTTCCAGCTCTATGTGATGCGCGACCGCGGATTCATCGCCGACCTGATCGCGCGCGCCAAGGCGGCGAACTGCTCGGCGCTGATGCTGACCCTCGACCTGCAGATTCTCGGCCAGCGGCACAAGGACCTGAAAAACGGCCTGTCGGCGCCGCCCAAGCCGACGCTCGCCAACCTGATCAACATCGCCTTCAAGCCGCGCTGGGCGCTGGGCATGCTCGGCACCCGCCGGCGGCAGTTCGGCAACATCGTCGGCCACGTCAAGGGCGTTGACGACATGGGCTCGCTGTCGGAATGGACCGCGCAGCAGTTCGACCCGAGCCTGAGCTGGCGCGACGTGGAGTGGATCAGGCAGCAGTGGGGCGGCAAGCTGATCCTCAAGGGGGTGATGGACGCCGAGGACGCGCGGCTGGCGGTGGCCAGCGGCGCCGACGCGCTGATCGTCTCGAACCACGGCGGGCGCCAGCTCGACGGCGCGCCGAGCTCGATCGCCGCGCTGCCGGCCATCGTCGACGCGGTCGGGCGCGACATCGAGGTCTGGCTCGACGGCGGAATCCGCAGCGGCCAGGACGTGTTCAAGGCCGTCGCGCTGGGCGCGCGCGGCACCCTGATCGGCCGCGCCTTCCTCTACGGCCTGGGAGCGATGGGCGAAGCCGGCGTGACCCGCGCGCTGGAAATCATCCAGCGCGAACTTGACCTGACCATGGCCTTCTGCGGCTACACGGACTTGAACCAAGTCGACCGCTCGGTGCTGCTCGGCCGCTGACCCACGCCGCCGCGCGCGCCGGGTGCGATCCGGCGTGCGCGCCGCGGCTTCAGTCGAACACCGGGGTATCGACGCCGAGCGCCTTGTGCAGCTTGGGACTGGTCGTCGTGTACTGCAGGTGGATCTTCTTCTCCGGGAACACGTACGGCGCGGCGCCGAACGCGGCCAGCGCCGCTTCGTGGAACCCCGACAGGATCAGCTTCTTCTTGCCGGGGTAGGTGTTGATGTCGCCGACGGCGAAAATCCCCGGCACGCTGGTCTCGAACTTCTCGGTGTCGACCACGAGCTGGCGACGCTCCAGCGCCAGCCCCCAGTCGGCGATCGGCCCCAGCTTGGGGCTCAGGCCGAAGAACACCAGCAGCATGTCCAGCGGCAGCCTGCGCGTGACGCCGTCGCCTCCGGTGACCTTCACCCCGGCCAGACGCCCGTCGCCGCCGACCTCGCAAGCGGTGATCTGCCCGACCAGAAACTGCATCTCCAGCCGCTCGCACAGCGCGTGCATCCTGGCCACCGACGCCGGCGCCGCGCGGAAACCGTCGCGCCGGTGCAGCAGGGTGACGCTCTCGGCACGGTGCTCGGCGTGGGTGGCGAAATGCAGCGCCCAGTCCAGCGCCGAGTCGCCGCCGCCGACCACCACCAAGTTCCTGTCCTTGAACAGCAGCGGGTCCTTGACCCGGTAGAACAGCTGCGTGCCGTCGAACGCGTCCAGCCCGTCGACCTTCAGCGTGCGCGGCTGGAAACTGCCCACGCCGGCGGCGATGAACACCGTCCTGGCGACGAACCGCGTCCCCCGCGAGGTCGCCAGGTCGAAGCGCCCGTCGTCGCGCCGGCCCAGCTCGACCACGTCCTGGCCGAGGTGGAACGTGGGGTGGAACGGCTCGATCTGCTTGAGCAGGTTGTCGGTCAGCTCCTGCCCGGTGCACACCGGAACCGCCGGAATGTCGTAGATCGGCTTGTCCGGGTACAGCTCGATGCACTGCCCGCCCAGGTGCGGCAGGCTGTCGACGACGTGCGCCTTGATGTCGAGCAACCCAAGCTCGAACACCTGGAACAGCCCCACGGGGCCGGCGCCGACGATCACCGCGTCGGCTTCGATCGGCGCGCCGCCGGCGCCCAGCGCCGGTTGCGAAGGGGGCAGGGCGGTTTGCATGTCCATCGAACGATCCATCGCGGCGGCTTGCTCAGCGTTGCAGCAGCGCGAGCTTGCCGTCCCTGCCGTTCCATTCCTCGGCGTCGGGCAACGCGGGCTTGCGCCGGGTGATGCTCGGCCACTGCTTGGCGAGTTCGGCGTTCAATGCGGTGAACGCGCGTTGCGCGGCCGGGACGTCTTCTTCCGCGAAAATCGCATTGGCCGGGCATTCCGGCACGCAAACCGCGCAGTCGATGCATTCGTCGGGGTCGATGATGAGGAAGTTCGGCCCCTCGCGAAAACAATCGACCGGGCACACGTCCACGCAGTCGGTGAACTTGCAGCGGATGCAATTTTCGGTCACGACAAAAGTCATCGTTGTGCCTGTGTTCTGGATGCGAAAAAACGGCTATTGTAAGGAGCCGGCGCATCCGCGCCTTTTGCCGCATGTCAAGCCCGCGGACGATCAGGGGCTCGGCCGCGTGCGCGGTGCCCGCGGCGCCCCCGTGTACAGTATGACGCCAATCGAGCGCGGAATCGACCGCGCCAGCGACGAGGAGATCCCGATGAATGGATTGATGCAGCAGCACGGTTTGCTGATTTCCGGATTGATCGCATCCGCCGCGCGTTTCCACGGCGACACCGAAATCGTTTCGCGGCGCGTCGAAGGCGACGTGCATCGCAGCGATTACGCCACGGTGGAGCGGCGTGCGCGTCGCGTCGCGCGCGTGCTCGATGCGCTCGAGATCGCGGCCGGCGAACGCGTCGGCACGCTGGCCTGGAACGGCTACCGCCACCTCGAGCTGTACTACGGCGTGTCGGGCAGCGCGCGCGTGCTGCACACCTTGAACCCGCGGCTGCACGTCGACCAGATCGCGTGGATGATCAACCACGCCGAGGACCGCGCGCTGGCCTTCGACCTGAGTTTCGTTCCGATCATCCAGGCCGTGGCGCCGCGCTGCCCCAGCGTGCGCGCGTGGATCGCCCTGGCCGACGCGGTTCCCGAGGCGCTGCGCGACCTGCCCGGCGCCGTGGCCTACGAAGACCTGCTGAAGGCGCAGGACGACCTGTACGTGTGGCCGCGGTTCGACGAAAACCTGGCGTCGTCGATGTGCTACACGAGCGGCACCACCGGCGACCCGAAGGCGGTGCTGTACAGCCACCGCTCGACCCTGCTGCACGCCTACGCCGCGGCGCTGCCCGACGTGATGAACGCGGCCGCGCGCGACGCCGTGCTGCCGGTTGTGCCGATGTTCCACGTCAACGCCTGGGGCGTCCCGTACGTCGCGGCGCTGGTCGGCAGCAAGCTGGTGATGCCGGGTCCGGCGCTCGACGGCGCCTCGCTGTTCGCGCTGATGGACGCCGAGAACGTGACCTTCGCCGCCGGGGTGCCGACCATCTGGCTCGGCCTGCTCAACCAGATGCAGCTCGAAGGCCGCAAGCCGCAAGCGCTGCGCAGCGTGCTGATCGGAGGCGCCGCGGCGCCTCCGGTGATGATCCAGACCTTTCAAGACCGCTGGGGAGTCGAGGTCCGCCACGGCTGGGGCATGACCGAGATGAGCCCTTTGGGAACGCTCTGCACGCTGAAGAACAAGCACCTGGCGCTGTCCGCCGAGCAGCGGCTGGCGGTGCAGGTCACGCAGGGCAGGCCGCTGTTCGGCGTCGACGTGCGCGTGGTCGACGCCGACGGCACCGACCTGCCGTGGGACGGCAAATCGATGGGCGAACTGCTGGTGCGCGGGCCGTGGATCATGGCCGATTACTACCGTTCGGGCCTGCCCAGCCCATTGCGCGACGGCTGGTTCCCGACCGGCGACGTGGTCACCATCGACGCCGACGGCTACGTGCACATCGCCGACCGCAGCAAGGACGTGATCAAGTCGGGCGGGGAATGGATCAGCTCGATCGACATCGAGAACATCGCCATGGCCCACCCGGCAGTGGCGATGGCCGCGTGCGTGGCGATGCCGCACCCGAAGTGGGACGAGCGCCCGCTGCTGGTCGTCGTGCGCAAGCCGGGCGCGCAGCTCGACGCGGCCGAAATGCTGGCCTTCTATGAAGGCAAAGTGGCCAAGTGGTGGATCCCCGACGACGTGCAGTTCGTCGAATCGATCCCGCTGGGCGCCACCGGCAAGATGCTGAAGAACCGCTTGCGCGCGCAGTTGATGCAGGGCGACTGAGCGCGGTCGCGCCCGCGCGCGGCCTCAGCGCGCGATCGCCGGGCGGCGCAGGCCGCGGCGCTGCCAGGCCTCGAAGCCGAGCATGCCGCCGAGCATGGCGCTGAAGAACAGCGCCTCCTGCCAGGTCTGCGCGCCGAGCATGGCCAGCGATGGGCCAGGGCACAGCCCGTCGATGCCCCAGCCGACGCCGAAGATCGCGCTGCCCGCGAGCAGTTGGGGGGTGATGCCGAAGCGTGCCGGGAAAGCGACCGGCGCGCCCAGCAGCGCGCGCTCGCGGCGGCCGGCCCATTGCAGCGGCGGCGCGGCCACGGCGACCGCGGCGGCCATGACCAGCAGCAGGCTTGGATCCCAGGCGCCGTTGACGTCGAGGAACGCCAGCACCTTGTGCGCGTCGGTCATTCCCGAAAGCAGCACGCCGAAGCCGAAGGCCAGGCCGCTGAGGAATGCGAGGATGTTCATGGCATGCTCCTTGGGAGATCGGGACACCGGCTGACGCTGTGGGTCAGTGGGCGTGCAAGACAGTCGCGGTGACGATGGCGCAGCCCATGAAGACGGCCACCGCGACCGCCGAGCGCAGCGACAGCCGCGACAGCCCGCACACGCCGTGGCCGCTGGCGCAGCCCGAGCCCATGCGGGTGCC
>JAJZHS010000013.1 GCA_021798395.1 Pseudomonadota bacterium | reverse complement strand
TCGTCGCGGGCTCGCACCAATGCTCTTCCGGTCATCTGGGCGCCGCCGTTCACCTTGTAGCCCAAGGCCCTTGCCCGTCGTTTCTTCCAGGACACCTGGCCCGCGCGCGGGCTTACCCTGCTCTTGAGAAAACGCAGGGCCGCCCCAAGTTTTCTCGACCCCCACGGGGGGCGGGCTGGGCGCAGCCCGGCCCTGGGGGCGCTCACGACTGAACATAGGCAAGGCGCCTATGAACGATTGAACCGGCAACTGATCATAGCTGCGAAGCTTTCGCGACCTTGTCTCGAGCACCCACACCCGTGCGAGGGCTGACGGCCTGAACAAGCCAACCGGCCTCCACGTTCAAGGCTTGACGGTGACCACTCAGATGACTATAGTCACTTTGTTGGTCATTTGGGGTCGACATGCATACTATCCAGGCTTCCGAATTCAAAGCCAAGTGCCTCGCGTTGATGGACCGGGTAGCCGCCACCGGCGAATCGTGGGTCGTCACCAAGAACGGCAAGCCCGTTGCGGAGTTGCGTCCCTATACCGGGGGACGCGCGGCGTCGCCTTTTGGCCTCCACCCTGGGCTGAAGATCCACGGTGACGTGCTGGCACCCTTGCCGGAAGATGATTGGAAAGTCCTGCCTTGATTCTCGATACCCATACACTGCTGTGGATGGATCGGGACGACCTGGCCTTGGGGCCGGGCGCACGTCGTCGGATCGAAAGCGCCTGGCATGCCGGCCAAGTGGTGGTGAGCGCCATCAGCTTTTGGGAGGCGGCCATGCTGGCGCAGAGAGGTCGGATCACCTTGCCATCGCCCGCCGATGTCTGGCGAGCCGATTGGCTGGAGGCCGGTTTGGTGGAGATTGCTCTCGATGGGCGCATTGCGATCCTGGCCTCCCGGCTCGAGGATTTGCATCGTGACCCCGCCGACCGATTCATCGTCGCGACGGCCATGAGTCGCGGTCTGCCCCTGATGACCGCCGATGAAAGGATCCTCGATTGGCGCGGGCAACTGGAACGCATGGATGCCAGGGAGCGCTGACGCCGGAAGCGTGAACCATGGGTCGTCACCTGACGCAGCGCAACCGCATGCCCTCGTTGGCGTCGACCCGCGCTCGAAGCGGGCTCCCGCAACCAAGACAAAGGGAGCCCTCAGGCAACAGGGGCGATCGGCTACGCGCCAGCGGCGTTCCTGCACGGCGCGATCACCTTGCTCTGAGCGATGCGCTCAAGCCGCGGCGGGCTTGAGGGTCTGCAGCGCCACCTCGACCAACGCCGCGTCGCTGCTCAAGCTGATCGCCGCATCCTGCACCAGGCACTGCAGCCGCATGCTGCGCTCGGCCAGCGCGGCAAGCGCCTGCGACGCGCCCGCCGGCACGCGCAGCACGCTCAGGTTGCGCAGGCGCGCAAGCCGTGGCTCGATCTGCTTCCACCAGGTCTCGGCGCTGCTGGCGTGGCAGACGACGACGACCTGCGCGGCGCGGCCGCACGCCTTGCGCAACCGCGTCTCGTCGGGTTGGCCGATGTCGATCCACAGGGTGATCGCACCGGTCAGATCCTTGACCCAGATATCAGGTTCGTCGACCTCGAAGAGACCCCTGGTGAAAGCGATGCCGTCCTGCGCATACAGCGCGTAGACCAGCAGCCGCACCATCATCCGCTCGTCAGTCTCCGACGGATGACGCGCAATGGTCAGCGCCAGATCGGCATAGTGGTTGCGGTCCATATCGGCGAGCTGAACTTCGGCCTTGTGAATGGTTGCCTTCAAGGCCATGTCGGGTCCCGTCTGGAGCGCGCCGCGCGACGCGTGGTCGAAACGGGCGATGTTACTGCGCCCCGGGTGCGGCGCACGCTACCCGGATCGGCGCGCGCGCCCCGGACCATCAAGAGCACGTGCCATGTGCTCGGAAGCCCAGGCGTAGCCGACATATTCCTGCTCCAGGCGAACGTTCGGTCGTATGCGATCGAATCGGATCTCGTCATAGAGCGCCGACTCCTCGGGGCTCAGCCGGACAAGCGCGTGCCTCGCGGGTATCGGCTCGTCGCCCCAATGATCCCGGTGGGCGAACAACGTCGCGCGATCCATCAGCAACGACACGACGTGCGGGAAGTGGCTTCGCAACTGGTCGAGGATCGCGAAACCGTGTGTGTCGATGTCGCCCCAGTAGCGCATGTCGCATGCGTGCAGCCAGGTCGCGCGCGCAAGCGCCTCCCAGCCGTAGCCGGACCCGAAGACGACCATTGCCCTCGCCGATGCCGGAAAGGCGAGAAAGTTGGTTTCATTCTCGGTGATGAACACGCGCTCGATCGGCAGGCGGAGCGCTGCGAAGCTTGCGGCGTCGAGGGTGATGTCCGGCGCGCCGCTGCAGCCGGGCAGGGCCGGTATGTCCGCGTCGAGCAGCCGCAAGCGTATGCGCACGGGCTTGTCGCGAAAACCGTACCGGCGGATGAACTGCGCCGTCCCTGTTGCCGACCGGTCGATCGCCCCCTCGGGCATGACCAGATCGAACAGTTCTGCCAGTATGCCTCGATGGGTCTCGATGAACTTGGTGTCGATGCCCGGAATGTCGACCTGGCGCAGGTACACGCCGGGACGGGGATGGGCCTGCAGCCAGGCCACCACCGCGAGCAGCCGCCGCCAACGGTCCGCCATGGCCAGGGCCTGCAAGGGACGCCGCGCGAGCCACGGCAGCAGCGACGCCTGCTCGTCCGTGGTCAGCCGCCAAAGCGCGCGGAACTCCTCGGTCGGCCGCGTCTTGCCGATCAGGGCCAGCGCATCGTCAAGCGTGTCGACGCAGGCCGCCGCGGGCAGTTGCTGACGCCCCTGCACGCGGTGCGTCCACTCCCGCCATTCGAAGCGCACATGGGGCGTCGCGACAATCGCGCGCACCCAGTCGCGCACGGCCTCGAAGCGCGACGCCAGGTCGGCGGATCCAGGCGCCTTCAAGGTCAATCGCAAGGGCCACGCGATGGAGTCGCTGACGCTGTCGCGCAGCAGTTCGCCGCGGTCCCAGAGACGCTGCACCTGGGCACGCAGCTCGGCGGGCGTCGCCCAGTTCATGGTGCCGCAGCGTCGGCCATGTCGGCCTTGCGCGCCCGATAGTCCTCGATGCTCAGGCAGCGCAGCCGGGAGTCACGCCCGGCCTCGTTGTGCACGAAGCCGACGCTGGCTACGTACGGCTCGATGACATGGATCTTCTGCAGCGGCGTGACGATCAGCAGCTGCAGGTTCAGCTGCTGGAACAGACGCAGGCCATACTGCGCGGATTCGTCGGAGCCGCGCCCGAAGGCTTCGTCGATCACGACGAAGCGGAATGAGCGGGAACGAACCGCACCCCACTCCAGGCCGAACTGGTAGGCAAGGCTCGCCGCCAGGACGGTGTACGCCAGTTTTTCCTTCTGCCCGCCCGATTTGCCGCCCGAGTCGGAGTAATGCTCCTGCTCCACACCGTCGGCCCGCCAGCGTTCGCTGGCCGAGAACAGAAACCAGTTGCGCACGTCGGTGACCTTGCCGGTCCACCGTCGGTCCGCATCCGACAGCCCTTCCCTGCCGCGGAAGCGGTCGATGATGGCCTTGACCTGGAGGAACTTGACTTCCGAATACTGCTCGTCGGCCGATCCGGTCATCGCGCCGTCGGTGCACGCGCGCAAGTCCTGCTGAAAGTCCCTGATCTCCGCGTCGGGGCTGGGCTGCGCCACCAGCCTGATGTACCGGCCGGGGTTGTAGTCGATGGCCTGAAGCGACTGGTTGATGAAGTCCACCCGCTCCTTGATCGTCTCCCGCTCGCGCGCGAGCTGGGCGTTGAAGTTCGCGATCTCGTTGATGGTGTTGACATTCAGCAGTTCCTTGAAGCGCGCTTCGAATCGCGGCAGGTCGTCGCCCAGCAAGCCGCCGAGCGTGCGCTGATACTCCGGCAGCGCCGCCAGGCTCACGTCCATCTCGACGCTCTCGACCTTGAATTCCTCCTTGAAGCCGCGCATGGCGTTGACGATGCGCTCGGTCAGTCGGGCCAGGCGCTTGTCCTCCGCGTCGATGCGATCCTGCAGCCACTTGCGCACGTCCTGCTCGCGGTTGTCGCAGGACTCGACCGAGAGCTGGTGCTCGCCCAGCGCCTGCGCGCGCCAGCCATCCAGGCGTTCGATCTGCGCCTCGGCCAGCGGCGCGCGCTCCCAGACGCTGCCGGCCTGATCCCGCAGGGCCTGCGCCGCCTCCCGTTTGCTCTTGACCTCGCCGCGCTTGCCCAGCGCATCGGCATGTCTGCTCTCCAGCTCGCCGAGCCGGTCGTGCACGGCCCTGAGCTGGCGCGCCAGCTCGTGCAGCATGTCCGATGCGGCTTCAAGCCGCGCGCGCTCCTCGGCGAGCCCGGCAATGTCACGGGCCAGGCTCATCCAGTCGATGTCGGCAAAGCGCGTGAACTCTTCCAGCCTGCCGAGCGCGTCCAGCCGGGTATGCAATTCGTCGCGCGCCCGCTGGATCTCGGCAAGGCCCCGCCCGAGCCCTGCCAGCCTGTCCTCCAGAAGCTGGCGCCGGTCGCGCAAGGTCCGCAGCTTGTCGGCGTTGCTCCAGCCGAGCACGTAGCGACTGCGGTCATCGATTCGACTGCGGTCGTCCTTCTCGTGGCGGCCGCTCGGGTCCTTGATCTGACCGGAACGCGTGACGGCGCGCGCCTCGCGGCGAAACTGCTCGCCCGTCTCGCAGCAGGCCACGTCGAAGCGCTGGCGAAGCTCCTGCTCCAGCCAGTCGTAGTGCGCCGAATCCGGTTTGATGGCGAGTTTGCGCACCAGCGACTGCGGGTGCAGACCCGAGCCCTGGATGGCCTTTCTGGAGCGCACATGGAAGTACACCAGCCGAGCGCCCAGGTGCTGGCGATCGACCCACTCCGCAACGGCCTTGTAGTGCGCGTCCGGAACCAGCAGTGCGAGGCCGAAGCCGCGCAGCAGTCGTTCAGCGGCACCTTCCCAGTCGCGCGCGTCGTCGCGCACCTGGATGAGCTCGCCCGCGAAGGGCAGGTCGTCCTCGCCGATCGCCAGCGCCGCACACAGCGTATCGCGGATGCGGACCTGGGCGGCGTCGATGTTGCTCTTGCGCCGCTGCAGACTGTCGATCTCGCCGCACAGGACGTCGTGCTCCTCGCGGCCCTTGCGGAAGGCGAAGTCCTCCTCGCGCTCGCGGTTGTTCAGGTCGGCGATGCGTTCGTGCAATGCTTCGGCGCGCCGGACCATGCTCTGCCGCTGCTCGAGGAAGCCTGCTTCATCGTCCGGCGCCGCCTCATCGATGCGGGACAGCAACTCCCGGAAACGGTCGGACTTCTGCTGGCGCTGGTCCTTGTCGTGCTCCAGGCGACCGATCTGCGCCGCCAGTTCCTCCAGGCGGTCGCCGCCGTTGTCGCGCAGGGCACGCTCCAGACGGCCGACTTCCACGCGCTCGGTCTCGCGCTGCTCGCCCAGGCGCTCGATCTGCGCATCGAGTCGCGCCGCATCGTCGGCCAGCAGGCCAAGGCGGCGGTCCAGCAGTTCGGCCTTGAGCCGGGCGAAGTACGGCCGGAGCTGATCGCGCGCACCGCGCCAGTGCTGGATCTCGGCGACCAGGGCCTGGTGACGCGCGCCGTCCTCGACCAGGGGCGTGAGCAGGTCCACCTGCCGCTTGGCCTTGAGCACGGCCTGATGCGCGCGGTCCAGATCGTCGAAGTGGCGGACCAGTGCCTCGATGCGATTGCCCACGTCGAAGGGCTCCAGCATGTGGCTGCGAACGAAATCGGTGAGGTTGCCCACCGACTTCATCGAGACGGTCTGGTGGAACAACTCCAGGGCCTGTTCGTGCTCGATGCCGAAACGACGGCGGAACCAGGCGCCGTAAGGCGGGAAGCTGTCGAACAGCTCGCAGCCCGCGCCGCGCAGCTTCTTGCGCAAGGCGACGACGTCGCCGCCGAAACCGCTGAAGTCGGCGGCGATGGCGAGTTCCCGCTCGGCGGCCACGAACACGCGGGTGGGTTGACCCTGCGGATCCTTCAGCCAGAAAACCTGGGCCAGGGTCACGACCTGGTCGTAGCCCTCGTTGCGGAACACGCCGAGGATGACCGAGTAGCTCGACGCATCGCGCAGCGCCACGGGCCTGCTGCTTCCCGTGACCTCGTTGCGTTCGCTCTTGTAGTGGCCCAGCACGTACGACCGCAAGGAGCGCTCGCGGGCATCCGCCCCGGCCGCCTTGTTGTAGGCCACGCGATGCGCCGGAACGAGCAGGGTCGTCAAGGCGTCGACCAGCGTGGATTTGCCCGACCCGATGTCGCCGGTGAGCAGGCCGTTGCGCCCGTCGAGCTCGTAGCGCCAGACGCGCTTGTCGAAAGTGCCCCAGTTCAGCACTTCCAGCCGCTGCAGGCGAAAGCCCACCCGGCTGTCGTCGGCGACGAAGTCCAGGCCGAGGGTCGGCGCATCAAACATCGGACACCCCTTTGCCGGCCTCGGCCTTGTCCGCCGAAACGGAATCCGCGCCGGGCAACGCCGTGCGGTAGACCTCCAGGCGCGCATCGAACTCGGCCAACCACTGCGCGTCGACAAAGGCCTTCAGGATGCGCCGCACCTCATACTGGCCTCGATCCTGCGCCGTGCCGGCGGCGACCTTGAGACGGCGCAGGAAGCCCAGCTCGACCACCTTGCCGATGGTGGCGTCGACCTGGTCGACCAGCCGGGCTTCGTTCGTGCCGTCGGGAAGAAACACGCGCAGCAGTTCGGCGATCTCATCGCGCGACAGCACCAGCCGCGTGTCGCCGCCGCCGGCGTCGAACTCGGCCATGCGCTTGCGAAGCAACGCCAGCATGAGGCTCACCGGGTAGGACAGCGGCCGGCGTGCGACCAGCCTCGGCAGGCGCGGCGCCGCCTCGGACTCATCCGGGTCCGGGCGGCTCTTCAGGAACGCGTAGCCCTCGGCCTCGTCCAGCACCAGATCGAGCAGCAGCACCGCGGCCTGCTCCCGCACCCGCGTCTGCAGGCGCGTGAGGCTGGCCCACAGGCGCTCGTCGTCGTCGCGGTAGAGCACGCCCTTGAGCAGGCCCACCATCAGCCGCGACAGCTCGGGCACCGCCGGCGGAGCGCCGGGCGGGGCCTGCCCCGAATCGCCTTCGTGCAGCGCGTCGTCCATCTTCATGTCTCCCTGGGCAATGGTCGCGGGTCAGCGCGCAAAGATGACGCGGGGCAAGCGCGCCTCGCGGGTGACGGCCTCGCCCGCTGCGTTGCTGGCCCGCCAGCGGATCGAGTCGATCACCGCTTCGTCGACCAGGGCGCGCACGCCGCCCAAGGCGTCCGACGCGTCGCCGCCGCCCGCGCCGTGGGCCAGCTCCAGGTAGGCCACCAGTTCCGCCAGTCCCTGGTGCAAAGGTTCGGCATCCAGCAGTTCGCGCAGCGTGATCTGCGGCTGGCGATTCAGCGCACGGTGGACGGCAGAACGCAGGCGCGACTTGTCCACGACAATCTGGTCGAACAGCCGCGCGGTGTCGAAGTCGTCCTCGCCGGCGACCAGCGACAGCGCGGCGAGTCGCGGCTTCACGCCTGGCGTGAACAACGGCCGCTCCAGCGGCAATTCGACGTCCACGCCCATCGCGTCGACGTGCGAGACCGACCCGGCCGGCGCTGCCTCGCGCAGGGCAAGCGCCTTGCTCTCGATGCCGTGCAGCAGTTCCAGGATGCGGCGGTTCTCCAGGAACACCCGATCGTCGAGGAAGCGACGCAACTGTTGCGACAACTGGGCCACCGTGCGCTGCGTGTGCTCGCCCGCCTCCAGCCAGTCATGGTGCACACGGCGCATGCGCGGCTCGGGCTTCAGCGCCGCCACGGCGGGCAGCTCCAGCACATGGTCCAGGCGCTCGGAGAGCTCCTCCTGGCGCCGGCTGGACATGAGGAATTCCCAGAAGGCGCGAAAACTCCGCCCCTGGTCGGAATCTCCGATGGCATCGCGCTCGCCCATGATCTCGTCGAGCAAAGCGCCCTTGGCGCCTTCCCACAGCGCGATCTTCTCGCGCACCTTGCGGTCAAGCAGCCGGAAATTGTGTTCCACCTCGCGAAAATCGGCCAGCAGTTCGCGCGCCAGTTGCTGGAACTGCTGAAAGCGGTCCCTGACCGCCGTGTCGTCGAGCAGCGGCAAGTCGCCCGCCAGCACGCGGGCGATCTCGGAATCCAGTTCCTCGCGCTTGTTGCGCAGATCGGCCAGGCGCTTGACCGGGTCGGCCTCGGTTCCGGCATCGATCTGCTCCAGCAGCGCGAACAGCGTCAGCAGGCGCGACTCGGTGCCCACGAACGTCCGCTCGGTCAGCGACAGCAGCCAGGCAACGGCCTTCTCGGCGGCAGGCGTCAGATCGAACTGCGCCTCGTCCGTTCCGGCCTTGTAGAACTTGCGCAACCAACCCTTGTCGGAGGCGGCCCAGTCGTTCAGGTAGTCCAACGCGCCCTTCGGGTAAGCCGCAGGCCCCAGCTGCTCGCGCAGGACGAACAGCTCGTCAGCCAAGGCCTCGGCAAGATCGGCCTCGCTCATGACCCGGACGTTCGGCGCCACGAACACGCGGTGCAGGAAACTCGCCATCAGCGGCGCGTGCGGCGATGTCAGCAAGCGCCAGGCGGGGTGTCGGTCGCGTAGGGTGGCGAGGGTAGCGTGGTCCATGGTGCTGAGCGAACGTCCTGTCCCGCCGAGACATGGCATGTCCCCTGCGCGTCTGCGGGTCCTTCGGGCTGCGCGGCATCGGGCGGCATCGGGCCGCATGCGGTGCCGCCGCCGCGAGGCCAGGCGCGCAGCTCGGCGGCTATGATTCCCGTGCGGATGTTCGCCTCGGATTACAGCACAGGCCGGGATTCCGCTCTCTGCGCATCGGCGCCGGGCGCAGCCCGGCCCAGGGGCCGCTCACTCTTGTGCGCGCCTCGGTCAGGTCGGCGTCGACGTCGGGTCGATGCCCTCCAGGCAGCGCGTTGCGGCGCGAGCCGACTCCCACTTCGCGATGACTGCGGTCGCCACGCTGTTGCCGATCACGTTGGTCACCGTGCGCCCCATGTCGAGGACCTGGTCGATGGCCAGGATGAGGGCCACGCCGGCGACCGGCAGGTCGAACATCGGCGCGACCGCGGCCACGACGACGACCGCGGCGCGCGGCACGCCGGCAATGCCCTTGCTGCTGAGCATCAGCACCAGCAGCAGCGCGACCTGCTGCGACAACGGCATCTCGACCCCGAACGCCTGGGCGATGAAAATCGCCGCAAACGACTGGTACATCATGGAGCCGTCCAGATTGAACGCATAGCCAAGCGGCAAGGTGAAACCCACCACTTTCTTGTCGACACCGAACGCGACCAGTCTCTCGGTCAGGCGCGGATACGCGGCTTCGCTGCTCGCAGTCGAGAACGCCAGCAGCGCCGGCTCGCGCACAGCCTTCAGCAGCGCGCCGACGCGCTTGCCGAGGAACGCATAGCCGATGCCGATCAGGATCGCCCACAGCAGCGCCAGCCCGAGATAGAAGCTGCCGATGAGCTTGCCGTAGGTCACCAGCACCCCCAGGCCGCGGACGGTCACGACCGACGCCAGCGCGCCGAACACGCCCAGCGGAGCGACCCACATCACGTAGTCGGTCAGGCGCAGCATCACCGGCACCGTGCCGTCGATCGCATCGACGACGGCCTTGACGCGGGGGTCGGACTTCAGGGTCGACAGCGCGACCCCGAAGAAGATCGAGAACGTCAGAATCTGCAGGATGTTGTTGTGCGCCATCGCGTCGAGCAGGCTGGTCGGGACCGCGTGCGTCAGGATGTTCCTGACCGTCAGCTTTCCGGATTCGAGACCGCCGACCGGCTCGCCGGCGGCCGCCACCAGATGGAGTCCGGCTCCGGGCTGCAGCACGTTGGCCAGGGTCAGGCCCAGGCCCAGCGAGATCAGCGAAGCGCAAAGGAACCAGCCGATGGTCCGCGCGCCGATCCGCCCGGCGGCGGTGATGCTGTCCATTCCGGCGAGCCCGGACACGAGGGTGCTGAAGACCAGCGGAGCGATGATCATCTTGATGAGCCGCAAGAAGATCTCGGTCACGATCGAGAAGTAGTCGGCCGTCGCCTGGGCCGATTGCGCATCGGCCGCGCCGACATGGCAGGCGTAGCCGACGATGACGCCGAGCACCATTGCGCCGAGGATTGAATACGTCAGTCGATTGTTCACGCGCGGCTCCGCCATCGTGGTTGTCGGACAGGGTCGACCGCAGCCTGCGCGCCCGTCGACGAACCGGGAGCCAGCGAAGGATCGGAAGCCGTTCGAGCTTCCGGCTTCAGGAAAGTTCCCTCGCCCGAATGCCGGACCGTGTCGCGGCGGCGCCGATCACCACGGGTTGTGCAGCCGGCCGGGCTGGAGACGTCGCTGCAGAACTTCGAGCAGCGTTTGCTCGGCACGCTCCGCGGCGCGTCAGCCCGGATGCACGACGACCAGCAGCGCGCTGGCCGCGGTTTTGCCGACGTTGCTGATTGCGTGCGCGACGTCGGCCGCATAGCGCGCGGTTTCGCCGTGGCGCACGCGGCGCTCGTCGGCGCCGCTGCGCACGTTCAGCGCGCCGCCGAGCACCGACAGATGCTCGCGCGTCCCCGCTTCGTGCGGCTCGGACGCGAGCACGCCGCCGGGCTCGACGCTCAGCTCGTACCACTCGAAACTCCCGGCCAGATCGATCGGACCGAGGATGCGCAGGTCGCAGCGACCGTCGGGGCTCTTCAGCGCCGGAATCGCGTGCGGCTGCACCAGCACGATGTCGGTATCGGCGCGCTGCGCCGCGCCGCCGGCGAGCAGATCGCCGAGGGCGACGCCCAGCGCGTTGGCCAGACGCCACAGCACGGCGACGGTCGGGTTGGCCAAGTTGCGCTCGATCTGCGACAGCATCGATTTCGACACGCCGGCGCGGCGCGACAGTTCGTCGAGCGACAGACGCTGGCGCTGACGCAGCGCCTGCAGCGCGACTCCGACTGCGGGAGGGCCTTCGCCCGCGGCGGCCTGTGGGTATTCGGAAGGAGCTTGCGCCATCGCCTGCCGTTTCGTATAGTGCACAACTCGTTCGATATTTCGAACGCGATCGATTTATCGAACAATCCTAACACCTCGACCGGCACTTCCGGAGCACCGCCATGTCCGACGCCTTTCACGCTTCGATCCGCAGCGAACTCGACGCGATCCGCGCCGCCGGCCTGTACAAGGACGAGCGCGTCATCGCCACGCCGCAGGGCGCGCGCGTGCGCACCGCCGACGGCCGCGAAGTGATCAACCTGTGCGCGAACAACTACCTCGGGCTGTCGTCGCACCCGCGGGTGATCGACGCCGCGCACGAAACGCTGCGCAGCCACGGTTTCGGCCTGAGCTCGGTGCGCTTCATCTGCGGCACGCAGGACCTGCACAAGACGCTCGAGCGGCGGCTGTCGGCGTTCCTCGGCACCGAAGACACGATCCTGTACGGATCGGCGTTCGACGCCAACGCCGGTCTGTTCGAGACGCTGCTCGGCGCCGACGACGCGGTGGTCAGCGACACGCTGAACCATGCCTCGATCATTGACGGCATCCGGCTGAGCAAGGCGCGCCGCTACCGCTACGCGCACGACGACATGGCCGACCTGCGCACGCAACTGGCGCAGGCCCGGCGCGACGGAGCGCGCCACGTGCTGGTGTTCACCGACGGCGTGTTCTCGATGGACGGAACGATCGCGCGGCTCGACGAGATGCGCACGGTCTGCGACGAATACGGAGCGCTGCTCGGCATCGACGAGTGTCATGCCAGCGGGTTCCTCGGCGCGCGGGGACGCGGCACCCACGAACTGCGCGGCGTGTTCGGCCGCATCGACATCATCACCGGGACCCTTGGCAAGGCGCTCGGCGGCGCATCGGGCGGGTTCACCAGCGCCAGCGCCGACATCGTCGCGCTGCTGCGCCAGCGCTCGCGTCCATACCTGTTCTCGAACACCGTGGCGCCGGCGATCGTCGGCGCGTCGATCGCTGTGCTCGACATTCTCGAGGCCAGCACCGAACTGCGCGACCGCCTCGAGCACAACACCCGGCTGTTCCGCGCCGGCATCGAACGGCTCGGCTTCGAGATCAAGCCCGGCGTGCATCCGATCGTGCCGATCATGGTGTACGACGCGGTGCGCGCGCAGCGCCTCGCGCAGCGCCTGCTCGACCTCGGCGTCTACGCGGTCGGCTTCTTCCATCCGGTGGTGCCGAAGGGACAGGCGCGCATCCGGGTGCAGATCAGCGCGGTGCACGACGAGGCGACCCTGCGGCAGGCGCTCGACGCGTTTGCCCAGGCCGGCCGCGAACTGGAGCTGATCCCGTGAGCGCGACCGCGCCGAAAATCCTCATCATCGGAGCCAACGGCCAGATCGGCTCCGAGCTGAGCCTTGCGCTGGCGCAGCGCCACGGCAACGAACACGTCGTCACCGCCGACCTGGCGCCGGTCGGGCGTCACCCGCAACTGCGCCACGAAATGCTCGACGCGACCGCGCGCGGCGACCTTGCCGAAGTCGTCGAGCGCCAACGCATCACCCAGATCTACCTGCTCGCGGCGGCGCTTTCGGCCACGGGCGAACAAGCCCCGCTGTGGGCCTGGAACCTGAACACCAGCAGCCTGCTCGGTGTGCTCGAGCTGGCGCGCCAGGGCGCGATCGAGCGCGTGTTCTGGCCCAGCTCGATCGCCGCGTTCGGCCCGAGCACGCCGCGCGCCGACACTCCGCAGCGCACGGTGATGGAGCCGACCACGGTCTACGGCATCTCCAAGCTGGCCGGCGAGGGCCTGTGCCGCTGGTACCACGCCAACCACGGCGTCGACGTACGCAGCCTGCGCTACCCCGGGCTGATTTCGTACAAGACGCCTCCGGGCGGCGGCACCACCGATTACGCGGTCGACATTTTCCACGCCGCGGTCAAAGGCGAACCCTATACCTGCTTCCTCGATCCCGACGAGGCGCTGCCGATGATGTACATGCCCGACGCGATCCGTGCCACCGTCGCGCTGATGGAAGCGCCGGCGGCGCGCATCGGCGAGCGCGGCAGCTACAACATCGCGGCGATGAGCTTCACGCCGCGGCAGATCGCCGCGGCGATCCGCCGCCGGGTCCCCGGCTTCGAGGTGCGCTACGTGCCCGACTATCGGCAGGCGATCGCGCACGCGTGGCCCGATTCGATCGACGACGCGGTGGCCCGCGCCGACTGGGGCTGGCGCGCCGAGTACGGGCTCGACGCGATGGTTGCCGACATGCTCGCGCACCTGCGCGTCGCGATCGCGGCCTGAGCGCCGTCGGCCGCCGCCCGCGCGGCGTGCCGCAGTTCGTCAGCGCGATGGGCACGGCCGGGTCATTCACATCATGCCGTTGCCCAGCACGTCGCCGAGACATCCCATCTGGTGCGGAGGCTGAGCGCGCGGATTCGTCGAGTACAGATCGATCTGCCCGCGGTAGTCGAGCTTTCCGCTTTCGGTCGAGACTTCATGCTCCTCCACGATCCCGCGCGTTCCCGCGGCGTTCATCGCAATGACGTAATGACCGACGACCGTGCGACCGTCCCGCCCCTGCCCTTGGGCGCACTGTTCCGTGGCGCGGACCCGGCTGCCGTGCATCGAAAAGGCCGTCATGTGACAAACCGGATCGGGTTCGACATTGCCGAACTGGCTCCCGACATGAGTCGACAGCAGCGAATCGATGAACTTGCGCACCAGCGCGGGAGATGAGCCCGGGGCGATCGACTTGACGTCGCCGTAGCCGTCGACGACGGCGCACTGTTTGCCGTTCGCGATCAACCATGTTCCTGCGACCATGCCGAAGGAGCCGCCCGCACCGGACGGTTCTCCGCGCGACGGCTGCCCGCCCGACGCGGCGTCCACCGTCGCCTGCGCAGGCTGTTGCGCGACCGACCGGGAAACCGGCTGCGATGCGGGGGGCGACGGATGCAGCAGCTTGCCGATCAACTGCGCCGGGTTGAAGTTGAACGTGATCGTCCCGGCCATCGCCGCCGGCATGGCAAGACACGCGGCAAGCGCACCCATCGTCTTCTTCATGAACTATCACCATATTGCGAATGAACTGCCAGTGTAGCGATCGTCGGCATGCGGCATCCCCGTCATCAAGCGATGGTGTTGTTGCTGACGGTTCCTGCATGCCGACCTCCGCAACCACGGCGCGCCACCTGTCGCCGAACAGGATGCATGGTGCAATCGGTGACAGTGGTCGTCAGGGTATGCCATCCCTGCCATCCGCGGCTGAGCGTCTGGTCGTTGGACAGAGGCGTTTCCCTCAGGATGTTGGCCAGGGATTCCCAGACCCGCGCACGCAACCGGACCGCCTGGCCGTTGCCGAATTGCATGGCCTGGGCGGCAGCAGCATCGACGTCGAAGGGCGCAGGCCGTCGAGCCTCGTCTCCGAGAACCTCGGCGGACTTGACACGACGCAGTGCATAGGTCCGGACGTCGGTGTGGTCATTCGCCAGGGCCAACAGGTAGCTGGTCGGCCCGCTCTGCACCAAGGCAAGTGGGTGCAGGACCATCTGAGCGGGTTCACCGACCCCGGCGCGCTGATGGCGAACCTTGAGTTGCCGGCCCCGCGCCAGGCCTTCCTGAACAGCCTCCAGCACCCCGTCGGCAATCCGTCGGCGGCATCAACTCCAGCGCCAGGGTGGCTTGCCCGCTACGACGAAACGAGCCGCGCAGCATCTGCAGCGGATCGACCTGCGGCGTCTCGACAGCGTCGGCGAATATGAGTTCGCCATCGCCATCGCGGTCGTACAGACGTCTGGCGAGGTCCCCAACCGTGTGGCCTGTCTCGTAGCTGGCAACGGTCGATGCCGAATCATCCTGCAACTCAGGTCGGTGCACCTCGAGCCAGACACGGCGTGGGTACTGGCGATGGCCCGCGGGGCATCTAGCGAGAAGCCAGTTCGGCGGCTAAATTGTCCTCTGTGCGATATTTTGCGAGGAACGAAGCCCATGAAAACGCGCGCACTTGGAAGCAGCGGCCTGGACGTCTCGGCCATCGGCTACGGCTGCATGGGTCTGAATCACGGCTACGGCGCAGGGCTCGACCGGCGCCAGGCCGTCGCGCTGCTGCGCGACGCCGTCGAACTGGGCGTCACGTTCTTCGACACCGCCGAGGTGTACGGTCCGTACACCAACGAGGAGATCGTCGGCGAAGCGCTGCGCCCGGTGCGCGCGCGCGTGGTCGTCGCGACCAAGTTCGGCATGGACATCGTCGGCGGCAAGATGGTCGGCACCGACAGCCGCCCCGCGCAGATCCGCCGCGTGGCCGAAGCCTCGCTGCGCCGCTTGCGCACCGACACCATCGATCTGTTCTACCAGCACCGGGTCGACCCCGCGGTGCCGATCGAGGACGTGGCCGGTACCGTGCGCGACCTCATCGCCGAGGGCAAGGTCAGGTACTTCGGCCTGTCGGAAGCCGGCGCGCAGACGGTGCGCCGCGCGCACGCGGTGCAGCCGGTGAGCGCGCTGCAGAACGAATACTCGCTGTGGACCCGCGACCCGGAGGACAACGGCATCTTCGAGGTCTGCGCGGACCTGGGAATCGGGCTGGTCGCCTTCAGCCCGCTGGGGCGCGGTTTCCTGACGGGCGCGATGCGCAAGGACACCCCCATCGACGAGGGCGACTTCCGCCGGCAGTTGCCGCGCTTCACGCCGCACGCCATGGAACACAACCAGGCGCTGGTGACGCTGCTCGCGCGCGTCGCCGACGAAAAATCGGCGACCGTCGCGCAGGTGGCGCTCGCCTGGGTCCTCGCCCGCCGGCCGTGGATCGTTCCGATCCCCGGGACCACCCGCGCGCAGCGGCTGCGCGAGAACCTGGGCGCGGCCACGCTCGAACTCAGCGCGGCCGACGTGGCCGGAATCGAGCGCGCAGCCGCGGCCATCGCGATCGAAGGCGCGCGCTACCCCGAACACATGCAGGCCGCGACCGGCCGTTGAAAAGGAGTGAACCCGACATGCGACACGACGATCCCGTGTGGATGATCACCGGCTGCTCGACCGGATTCGGCCGTGACCTGGCCCGCGAAGTGCTCGCCCGCGGCTGGCGCGCCGCCGTCACCGCGCGCGACCCGGCCAAGGTCGCCGACATCGTCGCCGAGGCGCCCGACCGCGCGCTGGCGCTGCGCCTGGACGTCGACGACGCCGCGCAGGTGCACGACGCCGTGGCCGCCGCGCAGCGCCGCTTCGGGCGGATCGACGCCCTGGTCAACAACGCCGGCTACGGCTATCTCGCCGCCATCGAGGAGGGCGAGGACGCCGCCGTGCGGGCGATGTTCGAGACCAACGTGTTCGGCCTGATCGAAGCCACCAAGGCGGTGCTTCCCGGCATGCGCGCCCAGCGCAGCGGCCTGATCGTCAATGTCTCGTCGATCGGCGGTCTGACGGCGTTCTCCGCCACCGGCTATTACCACGCCACGAAGTTCGCCGTCGAGGGCCTGTCGGAGTCCCTGGCGCTCGAGGTGCGGCCGCTGGGAATCGACGTCATGATCGTCGAGCCGGGACCGTTCCGCACCCATTGGGCCGGGGCGTCGATCAAGGAATCGCCCATCCAGCTCGACGATTACGCGTCGACGGCCGGCGTGCGTCGCGCGCAGACGCGCGCCCGCAGCGGCAACCAGGCGGGCGACCCGCAGCGCGCTGCGCGCGCCATCGTCGACGCCGCGCTGGCTCCGAAGCCCCCGCTGCATCTGCTGCTGGGCAATCTCGCGGTCGACGCCGCGCGCGCCAAGATCGACGCCCTGCGCGCCGAAATCGACGCCTGGGAGGCGCTCAGCCGCGGCACGGACTTTCCTCCGGCGCGGGGTTGAGGCGGCGCATGTGCGCCTGAAGGCGCGCGCGCGGGTCGCTGCGCCGGCGCGCCCGGTTTGCGCCCGGTCCGGACCCGCCCGCGCCGGTCATGCGCGCCCATGGCCGGCGCCCACGACGCGGTGGCGCAGCAGGTCGATGAAGCGCCGGTGCCGCGGCGCGCTGTGCTCGAAGTGCCGGTACACCGCGCGCTTGGCCAGATCGGTGAGCAGCGACCAGGCGATCGAGTAACCCCACACCAGCGCAATGTCGCCCCAGCCGATCGGCGCCACCAGCCCAAGACCCCAGGCGCACAGCAGCGTCGCCGCCACCTTGGTCAGCACCGCCGACCAGACCATCACCGGAGCCGGGTAGGGGCGGCGCCAGTACGCGCCGCGGGCGCGCGAGACGAACAGCGTCAGGTGGCCGGCGACCGCCATTTTCAGGAAGATGTAGGTCTGCACCTTCGCGATCGGCAGGTGCAGCCAGTCCAGCGCCAGGTACAGCATCAGGAAACTGCCTGCGGTGCCGGTGGCCCCCATCACCGTCGACACCGTGAGCACGCGGCGCATGTCCCAGCGCACCGGCGCCGGGTCGACCGCGGTGCGGTCATAGGCGATGGTCATGATCGGCACGTCGTTGAAAAACGCGAGCAGGATGATCATCACCGCAGTGATCGGATAGAAGTTGTAGAACAGCATCGCGAGCACGACGAAAATCATGATGCGGATCGTTTCGGTGATCCGGTACACCGCGTAGCTGTTCATGCGCTCGAAGATCCGACGCGCCTCTTCGACCGCCTTGACGATCGTCGACAGTCCCGGAGCGGTCAGAATCAGCGCCGCGGCGGCGCGCGCCGCGTCGGTGGCGCCCGATACGGCGATGCCGACGTCGGCCTGCTTCAGCGCGG
>JAJZHS010000237.1 GCA_021798395.1 Pseudomonadota bacterium | reverse complement strand
AACTGCAGCGCCGCGCCAAGCTGTGGCGCGGCGCGCGCGAAGCGGCTCAGGTCGCCGGCCGCGACGTCATCGTCGTCGACGACGGCGTCGCCACCGGGGCCAGCATGCGCGTGGCGCTGCGCGCGCTGCGCGCGCGGCACGCGGCGCGCGTCGTCGCCGCGGTTCCGGTGGCCCCGGCCGACGTCGGCTTCGACACCCTCGCCGACGCCTTCGTCTGTCTGGCCAGGCCGCGCGCGTTCAGCGCGGTCGGCGCGTTCTATGCCGATTTCACCCAGGTCGACGACGACACCGTGCGCACGCTGTTCGCCGAGGCGGAGCGATCGCGCGCCGACTCTCGAACCGACGTCTCGTCGTTCATCCCCGAACCGGAGTCACGTGCATGAAAATCAAGGACATCTACACCCGCGGGGCGGTCCACATCCCGCAGACCTGCAACCTGCAGGAAGCCGCCGAGCAGATGCGCCGGCAACACGTCGGCGCGCTGGTCGTCACCGACGGCGACGCCGGAATGCTGGGCTTCGTCACCGACCGCGACATGGTGTTGCGCGCGCTGGCCACCGGAGCGTCGCCGCGCGACACCCGGGTCTGCGACGTCATGACCAGCGGTGTCCTCGGCGTCACCGAGGACACCGGTCTCGACGACGCGATGCAGACGATGTCCAGCCACGGCGTGCGCCGGCTGGCGGTCACCGGAGCCGACGGGAGCGTGCTCGGAGTCGTCGCGCTCGACGACCTGATCGAAGCGCAGGGCCGCGAGTTCGCGCTGCTCGCCAGCATCCTCGGTCACGAACGTCAACGCGAACGCAGCGGCAGCGTGCTGTCGCCGCTGCGTCCGTGAGCGTTGACGACGCGCCACAGCACCGGCAACAAATGGTTTCCGCGCGGTTCCCGGACGCCATGGAAATCGTCGCGACCTCGGTCGATACTTTCGATGAACGGCGCCCCTGCCGCATTCGAGAGTGGAGCCTGAGATGACACTGATGCCCGAGCGGTTTTTCGTCGAACCGACCGCGGCGCGCCTGTCCGCGCTGCCGCTGCCTTGCGCGGTGCAACTTCCCGGAGGCCGGCGCATCGGTCCGGCGGCTCCGGCACTGCGCCTGATCGTGCGCGACATGCGCGCGCTGCTGCATCTGGCGCAAGGCGCGATCGGGCGCCTGGCCGAGGACTACGTCGAGGGGCGCCTGGAAATCGAAGGACGCCTGCGCGACCTGATGCTCGCCGCGCCGGCGCTGCTCGCCGACGACCCGACGCGCGCCGCGGCGCCGGGCCCGCTGCGGTTGCTGCAGGGCGCATCGCGTCTGCTGTGGGAGCACACCCATCACAGCCGCGCTCGCGACGCGGCGCAGATCCAGCAGCATTACGACGTCAGCGACGACTTCTACGCGCTGTGGCTCGATCCGCGCCGCGTCTACTCGTGCGCGTATTTCGCGCGCGACGACATGAGCCTGGCGCAGGCGCAGGAGGCCAAGCTTGACCTGATCTGCCGCAAGCTGATGCTGCGTCCCGGCGAACGGCTGCTCGACATCGGCGCCGGCTGGGGCGGGCTGCTGCTGTGGGCGGCCGAGCACTACGGAGTCGACGCCACCGGAATCACTCTGTCGCGCAACCAGCACGCCTACGTCACCGACCTGATCGGGTCGAAGGGCCTGCAGCAGCGCGCCCGCATGCTGCTGCTCGACTACCGCGACGTCGACGAAAGCCGGCCGTGGGACAAGATCGCTTCGGTCGGCATGTGCGAACACGTCGGCCGACCGAACATGCCGCGCTACTTCGCCAAGCTGCGCCGGCTGCTGCGGCCAGGCGGACTGCTCATGAACCACGCCATCACCGCGGGCGGCACCGACAACCCGCAACTCGCCGGAGGCATGGGCGAGTTCATCGAGAAATACATCTTTCCCGGCGGCCAGCTGGTGCACGCATCGGTGATGCTCGACGCCATGGCGCGCGGCGGACTCGAGCCCCTCGACGTCGAATGCCTGCGCCCGCACTACGCGCGCACGCTGTGGCACTGGGTCGACGCGCTCGATGCGCGCGTCGACGACGCGCGCCGGGTGCTCGGCGCACACGCCGATCGCGTGATCCGCGCCTACCGGATGTACCTGGCCGGATCGGCGATGGGCTTCGAGCAGGGCTGGATTTCGCTGCACCAGCTGCTCGGTGCGCGCGCCGACGGCGCCGACGGCGCGACCCGGCTGCGCGGAGCGCGCAGTGGCTACCCGTTCCGGCGCGATTACATGTACCCGCCCGGGGCGGGGCATTGATGCGCGAGCCGCCGTGGCGTGCGCGGGCCGCCGCCCGCGGCGCTTCGATTCCAGCCCGCGCGTGAAAGGAACATCATGGCAATCGTCAAATGGGACCCGTGGCAGGAAATCGAGGACATGTTCAACCGCTACACGCGCGCGGTCGGCTGGCCGCGCACCGGCCGCAGCGAGATGATCGAAGCCGCCGACTGGTCGCCCCGGGTCGACATCGCCGAGACACCCCAGGCCTACACCATCAGGGCCGAGATCCCGTCGGTCGACAAGGACGACGTCAAGATCAGCATCGACGGCGGCATGGTGACGCTGTCGGGCGAGCGCAGGCAGGAGAAGGAAGACAAGGACAAGACCTGGCACCGCGTCGAGCGCTTCTACGGTTCGTTCAGCCGCAGTTTCGCGCTGCCCGACACCATCGATGCAGCGGCGGCGAAGGCCACGTTCAAGGACGGGCTGCTGACGCTCGACATCCCGAAGACCGCGCCCAGCAAGCCCAAGGGCATCGAGGTCAAGGTCGCGTGATGGACAAGAGCGCGTTCGAGCTGGGGCGCGTTCACCAGTTGCTCGAACCCGGGCCTGTGCTGCTGCTGGCCACGGCCGGCACGCAGCGGCCCAACGTGATGACGCTGAGCTGGCAGACGATGGTCGCGTTCGACCCGCCGCTGGTGGCCTGCGTGCTCAGCGCCCGGGACTTCAGTTTCGCCGCGCTGCAGCGCGACGGCGAATGCACCCTGAACATACCCGGCGCCGAACTCGCCAGCCAGGTCGTGGGCTGCGGCAACTGCTCGGGGCGCGACACCGACAAGTTCACCGCGTTCGGCTTGACTCCCCGCCCCGCCGAGCGCGTCGCCGCCCCGCTCATCGACGAATGCGACGCCAGCCTGGAGTGCCGCGTCGTCGACAGCGGCATGGTCGCGCGCTACGGCATGTTCATCGTCGAAGTCGTCCGCGCGTGGCGCCGGGGCAACGGCCCGGAGCGCATGCTGCACCACGCCGGCTGGGGCGTGTTCCGCGTCAGCGAGGAAACGCTGCGCTTGCCGTCGGCGATGCGCTGACGCCGCCTTCGATGCGCGAACCCGTCCGGGTTCGCGCATCCCCCGCTGCGGCGCATCGCCGCTTGTCAGGCAGGGGCGGATCGCCTACGATTGCCGCAAACGCGAACCATTCGCGTTTGCAGACACATTCCCAAGCGAACCACCGATCGAGGCCGCGCCATGTCCGTTCCGTCCCCCACCCAGCCTGCGACGCAGGTTCTTGCCATGTTGCGCCGCGGCCAGAGCGCGCGCATCGCCGCGGTCGACGCGGCCGACGGCCTGCCGCGCCGGGTCGCGATGCTCGGCCTGCGGCGCGGGGTCCAGCTGCAGGTGGTGCTGGGGCCCGACGCGCGCGGCGCGGTGGTGCGTGTCGGCGCCGCGCGCATCGCGCTGGGCCGCGACATCGTCGAGCGCATCGCGGTCACCCCGCTGTCCGACGTGCAGGCACGCTGATGGCCAGCTGCCACGCCAACGCCGCCGCCGGCGGCCGCCACGACCTGCCGCTGATCGCGCTGGCCGGCAACCCGAACTGCGGCAAGACCACGCTGTTCAACCTGCTGACCGGTGCGCGCCAGCAGGTCGGCAACTGGCCGGGCGTCACGGTCGAGCGCCGCGCCGGCCAGCTCGATCTGGGCGCGCGCCGCGCCACGCTCGTCGACCTGCCCGGCGTCTACAGCCTGCTCGGCGGCGGCGGCGACGACCAGCGCGTCGCGCGCGACGTGCTGTGCGGCGACGACGTCGACCTGGTGGTGCAGGTCGTCGACGCATCGAACCTCGAACGGCACCTGCTGCTCAGCGCCGAACTGATCGAAGTCGGCAAGCCGCTGGTCGTGGTGCTGAACATGGTCGACGAGGCACAGGCGGCAGGCCTCGAGCTGCGCCCCGAGCAGCTCGCGCAGCGGCTCGGCGTTCCCGTGGTGCCGATGGTCGCGCGCCGCGGCAGCGGCCGCCGCGCGCTGCTCGACACCGTGCGCCAGGCGCTGCGCACGCCGCCACGCCCGCAGCACGGCGCGTATACCGGCCCGCTGCACGCGGCGCTGGACGCGGTGACGGCAGCGCTGCCGCGGCCTTCGCGGCTCGGCGCGCTGCGTCTGCTCGAAGCGCACGACGTGCCGCGCACTGCCGGCCAGGCGGCCGCGCTGGGTGCCGCCGGGGAGGCGCTGCGCGCCGAGCACGGCGAGGACGCCTGCGACCTGTTCGCCGCAGCCCGCTTCGCCTCGGCCCACGCCACC
>JAJZHS010000236.1 GCA_021798395.1 Pseudomonadota bacterium | reverse complement strand
CGAGCGCCAGGGCCGGCAGCAAGGCGCGCAGCAGCCGCATTGCGGATTCGTTCACGCCTTCCTTCTCAGTGCAGCGTGGCGCCGGGAGGCAGCAGGGCGAATTCCGGGATCGGGGCGTCGAAGCGCTCGCCGTCCTCGGTCACGCACAGGTAGCTGCCGCGCATGCTGCCCGAAGGCGTGTGCAGCCGCGTCCAGCTGGTGTATTCGAACGTCTCTCCGGGCTGCAGCAGCGGCTGGTGGCCGACGACGCCGAGGCCGCGCACTTCCTCGACGCGTCCGTTGTCGTCCATGATCACCCAATGCCGCGCGATCAGTTGCGCCGCCACGGTGCCGCGGTTGCGGATGTTCACGGTGTAGCTGTAGGCCCAAACGCCTTGCTCGGCGTCGGACTGCTCGGGCAGGAACTCGGGCCTGACCTCGACCGAAAATTGACTGGGATCCATTGTCCGACCGATTGTAGACAGCCGCTGCCGCGACCGCAGCCACCCACCCTACAATCGCGCGACCATGCAAACCTACCGCATCGCTCCCAGCATTCTGTCGGCCGACTTCGCCCGTCTGGGCGACGAGGTCAGATCGGTGATTCGCGCCGGCGCCGACTTCATTCATTTCGACGTGATGGACAACCATTACGTGCCGAACCTGACGATCGGGCCGGCGGTGGCGCAGGCGATCAAGCCGTGGTGCCGGCGCGACGACGGCAGCGCGGTTCCGCTCGACGTGCACCTGATGGTCGAGCCGGTCGACGCGCTGGCGCAGTCGTTCGCGCAGGCCGGCGCCGACATCGTCAGTTTCCATCCGGAGGCCAGCCGCCACGTCGACCGCACCCTGCAGCTGATCCGCGACGCCGGCTGCAAGGCCGGGCTGGTGTTCAACCCGGCGTCGTCGCTCGAAGTGCTCGACTACGTGCTCGACAAAGTCGACCTGGTGCTGATCATGAGCGTCAACCCGGGGTTCGGCGGCCAGAGTTTCATCGCCGAGGCGCTGCACAAGGTCGCGCGGGTTCGCCAGCGCCTCGACGCCTACCATGCGCGCAGCGGCCGCGCGGTGCTGCTCGAAGTCGACGGCGGAATCAAGACCGACAACATCGCGCAGGTCGCGGCTGCCGGTGCCGACACCTTCGTCGCCGGCAGCGCGATCTTCGGCCAGCGCGACTACAAAGCGGTGATCGACGCCATGCGCGCGCAACTCGCCGCGCTGCCGGCATGACGACGGTCGCAGTCGCCGGCGTGCCGGTGCGCGCGGCGATCGTCGATCTCGACGGCACCCTGGTCGACACCCTGGGCGACTTCCACGCCGCGCTCAACCGGGTGCTGCCCGAGTTCGGCCTGCCCGCGGTGGCGCGCGAACAGGTCGCGCTGCGCGTCGGCAAGGGCTCCGAATACCTCGTCGCGCAGACCCTGCGCATCCATCTGGACGATGCCGCCGCCGACGCGCTGTACCCGCGCGCGCTCGACGCCTACCTGCGGCATTACGGCGCGGTCAACGGCAGCTGCTCGGCGGTGTTCGACGGCGCGGCCGAGGGGCTGCAGCGGCTGCGCGGCGCCGGGCTGCGGCTGGTGTGCATCACCAACAAGCCGACCGCGTACGCGCGCGCGCTGCTCGATCTCAAGGGCCTGAGCGGGTATTTCGTCGCGGTGCACGGCGGCGACGCGTTCGCGCGCAAAAAGCCCGATCCGCTTCCTCTGCTCGAGGCCTGCCGGCTGCTCGAACTGGCGCCGTCGCAGGCGATCATGATCGGCGACTCGCGCAACGACGCGCAGGCCGCGGCCGGCGCCGGCTGCAGCGTGGCGCTGGCGACCTACGGCTACAACCACGGCGAGCCGATCCGCGAAACGCCCGCGGCGGCGTACTTCGACCGCCTCGACGCCTTGCCGCTGCGCACGCCGCCGGACGGCGGCGGAACCGGCGCAACGACGCCGGAGTCCTGAGCGGCGCGACGCCCGGTCAGTCGGAGCGCGCGGCGTCGCCGAGCAGCGCGGCCTTGAGCCGCGACTCGGCCGGGCGCGGTCCGAGCCACACCTTGAGCATGTTGGTGAAGAAGCCCGGCTCGGTGTAGGGCGCTCCGGCGTCGGCTCCGTTGATGCGGATCTGCATGCCGTGCCCGGGAGTCTCGACCAGTTCGACCACGTCGCCTTCGTGCAGTTCGTGGCGTTCGGCGAACAGTCCGCCCATGCGCGCCAGACCGGTGATCATGGCGGCGAAGTCGGTCGGGCTGACGTTGTTCTGGATGTCTTCGGTCAGCTTGTCGCCGAGTTCCTTGCCGCTGACGTCGCGCAGCATGACCAGCCGCATCAGCTTCGGCCCGGCCATGCGCAGCGCGTCGGCCGCGCTGCGCGTGCGCTGCGGCAGGTACAGTTCGGCCACGTAGACCTTGAAGATCAGGAAATAGCGCGTCCCGACACCGTTGAGCAGCAGCCGCTGCGTGCCGACTTGCGCGGTCGCGGGCACCGTGACGCCGTGGAGGTCGAGCGCGCGCGCGGCCGGCGCCAGCGCCAGCGACGACAACAGTGCCAGCGACGACGGCAGCAGCGCGCCGCGACGCGGCAGGCGGAGTGGGCGGGGCAGGCGCATCGGGGATCCTCGGGGCGGAAAAGCGAACGTCCGTTCGCAACGCATGCAGTTTGCCTGCGTCGGCGTGCGTTGGCAATCGGCATCGCCGCGCACCGCCGGCGATTCGCCGCCGGCCTGCTAAAGTCCGTGTCTGTTCGACCTGATCGTCCTATTGCGCAGCGCACGCTGCACCGCATCCGATGTTCGTATCGCGCAAGAACGCCTATGGTTCGGTGGACCGGGGAGCCTGGCCCTGGCGCCGCTGCGACGTGCGCCGCAGCGCGGCGTGAGTCCGCGGCCCGCCGGGGCCGCGCCCGACGATCCGGCGGCCGTTCGGCCGCCCGCTTGAGACCATCATGACCGAACTCGAATTCCAATCCCTCGCGCGCGAAGGCTACAACCGCATCGCGCTGGTGTCCGAAGCCTTCGCCGACCTCGAGACTCCGCTGTCGCTGTACCTGAAGCTGGCCCGCGCCAGCGATTCCGGGCGCAACACCTTCCTGCTCGAGTCGGTGGTCGGCGGCGAACGCTTCGGCCGCTACTCGTTCATCGGACTGAACGCGCGCACCGAACTGCGCGTGAAGGACGGCGTGACCCGGGTGCTGCGCGACGGCGCGGTGGTCGAGACCTCCGAGCAGCCGCCGCTGGAGTTCATCGACGCCTGGCGCGCGCGCTTCAAGGTCGCGTTGCCGTCGGGCATGCCGCGGTTCTGCGGCGGCCTGGCCGGCTACTTCGGCTACGAGGCGGCGCGCTACATCGAGCCGCGGCTGCAGGACTCGGCGGCGGCCAACCCGCGCCCGGACCCGCTGGAGCTCCCCGACATCCTGCTGCTGCAGTGCGAGCAGCTGGCGGTGATCGACAACCTGTCGGGAAAGCTGTATTTCATCGTCTACGCCGACCCGACGCAGCCCGAGGCCTATGCGCGCGCGAAGTCGAGGCTGCAGGCGCTGCGCGACCAGCTGCGCTATTCGGTGTCGGCGCCGCCGATGCCGCGCTCGCACGTCACTCCGGTCGAGCGCGAGTTCGACAAGGCCGATTACCTGCGCGCGGTCGAGCGCGCCAAGGAACTGATCGCCGCCGGCGAATTCATGCAGATCCAGGTCGGCCAGCGGCTGCGCAAGCGCTACACCGAGTCGCCGCTGGCGCTGTACCGCGCGCTGCGCTCGCTGAATCCGTCGCCGTACATGTACCTGTATGACTTCGGCGACTTCCAGGTCGTCGGCGCGTCGCCCGAGATCCTGGTGCGCCAGGAGGCGACCGACGACGGCCAGAAGGTCACCATCAGGCCGCTGGCGGGAACCCGTCCGCGCGGCGCCAGCCCCGAGCTCGACGCGCGCAACGAGCGTGAGCTGCTGGCCGATCCGAAGGAGCGCGCCGAGCACCTGATGCTGATCGATCTGGCGCGCAACGACATCGGGCGCATTGCGCGCACCGGAACCGTGCAGGTCACCGAGGCGTTCGCGATCGAGCGCTATTCGCACGTCATGCACATCGTCAGCAACGTCGAGGGCATGCTGCGCCCCGGCCTGGGCGCGCTCGACGTGCTGCGCGCGACGTTTCCCGCCGGAACCTTGTCGGGAGCGCCGAAAATCCGCGCCATGGAACTGATCGACGCGCTGGAGCCGAGCCGGCGCGGACTGTACGGAGGCGCCGTCGGCTACTGGAGCTACGCCGGCGACATGGACCTGGCAATCGCCATTCGCACCGGCATCGTCAAGGACGGCTGGCTGTACGTGCAGGCCGCTGCCGGGGTGGTCTCCGACTCGGTGCCCGAAATGGAATGGCGCGAGACCGAGGCCAAGGCGCGCGCCGTGCTGCGCGCGGCCGAGCAGGTGCAGGAAGGGCTCGACGGCTGAGCCTGCGCGGCGTTCTGCGCGCCGCGCGCGGCTTTGTTATCGTGTCGGCCGGTGGCGTTCGCGCGCTGCCGCGGTTCCCAAGGAGACTCGAATGAAACTGTATTTCAGCCCCGGGGC
>JAJZHS010000235.1 GCA_021798395.1 Pseudomonadota bacterium | reverse complement strand
CGGCGTCGATCAAGGCACCGAGCACCCCGCTGGCCGCGCCGCCGGCGCCCAGCAGCAGCACGTCGCGGCCGCGCAGCGGCGCGGCGTCGGCCGCCGCGCCGAGCAGCCGCGCCAGATCGCGCAGCAGGCCGACGCCGTCGGTGTTGTCGCCCCACAGCCGTCCGTCTGCGTCCCAGCCGAGGGTATTGGCCGCCTCGGCCAGCGCGGCTCTGGGGGCCAGTCGCTGCGCGGCGCGCGCGGCGTCGAACTTGCAGGGCACGGTGACGTTGCAGCCGAGGCCGCCTTCGGCGCGCAGCGCGGCCAGCGCGTTGCCGAAGCCTCCCGGCGGCACCAGCCTGCGTTCGTAACGCAGCGCCTGGCCGCACTGCGCGGCGAACAGGGCGTGGATTCGCGGGGACCGGCTGTGCTCGACCGGGTTGCCGAGCACGGCGTAGAGATCGCGCGTCTGGGGCTTCAAGGTCGTCCCTGCATCATGGTCTGAAGGCTGTCGTCGCGGGTGAAGTCGAAACCGGCGACGATCACGATCTGGTCCGCGCCCGCGCGCATCGCTGCGTTGAACGCGCCGAACGGCTGCGCAGCGGCGACGATCGAACGCGCCATGCGATCGAGCGCGGCGTCGCCCGAGCCGCGCACGACCCGGGTGTGCAGCAGCCGGCCGCGAGCGTCGACGGTGATCGCCATGATCAGGCGGCCGTAGAGCTTGCGTCCGCGCAGTTGCGGGAAATCGACCGTGCCGCGGTGCTCGATCTTCTGCCGCATGCGGTCGTAGTACAGCGCGTACGGAACGCTGCGCGTGCGCGGCCCGACGAACCGTCGCCGCGGCCCTGCGTTGTCCTGCGCGATGCGGCGCTCGATGGCGCCGAGCAAGTCGAGCAGTCGGCGCCTGCGCTGCTGCAAGGCCTGCGCCGCGCGCCGGGAATCGGTCTGCGCGGCCAACTGCTGCAGTTGCACCATCTGGCTGCGCACCTGGGTCAGCAACTGGCGCTGGCGCTGTTGCGCCAGCGCCAGCGCCCGGCTGCTGTCCTGCAGCGCTTCGCCCTCGGCTTGCCGCGGGGTGTCCGGCAGGGGCGTCGCGCGCAGCCCGCGCCTGGCGTTGCCGCCGCCGTCGAGCGCCACCTGCGCCAGCGCCTGCGGGCGCCGCGGCGCTTCGGCGCCGTGGCGGTTGACCAGGACCACGGCCAGGGGCGTGTCCTCGAACACCCGGTTGAACGCGTGCGGCGCGCCCAGGCGCAGCGCCAGCAGCGCGCCGTGCACGGCCACCGAGGCCAGCAGCGCCCACTGCAGGGTGCTCAGCCGGCGCGCGTCGGCTGCGACGCGGACCCGGTTCGACGAAGGTGCCGCGCGCATCGGGTCAGGGCGCCGCCGCAGGCGCTTCCTCCTCGGGACGGTCGACTTCGAGCTGCAGGCCGCCGGCCAGCGCGGCGTCATCGTCGTCGCCGCCGGCTTCGGCTTCGGCTTGGGCAGGCGGCGGCGCGGCGCCGGCCGCGCCCAGGTGCTCGATCACCCGGCACGGCAGCTCCAGCGTGACCAGGTCGGCGACGCCGAACTGCACGCGCACCCGAGCGCCGCGCGGCAGGTCGGCGGCGCCCAGCGCCGGCAGCACCAGCGGAAGTCCGTCCACGCGCACCAGGCCTTCGCGCAGCACCGAGGCGTCGCGCTGCTCGATGCCTTCCTGGGTCAGGTAGCGCAGGGTCCAGTAGCGTTCCATGCCGCGCTGGAACGTGGCGTAGGCCGCATAGGCGTCCTCGAATGCGCCGACCACGGCGTAGAGCTGGGCGTCCTTCGGCTTGTACGGCGCCGCCAGCGGTGCCGTGCGGCCGTGGCGCGCGGCGGCGATGATCTGCGCCTGGTTCAGCAGGTCGGTGTAACGGCGCAGCGGCGAGGTGCACCAGGCGTACTGCGCCACGCCCAGGCCCTGGTGCGGCGCTGGGCGGGTCCCCATGCGGGTGCGCAGGTTGGCGCCGAAGCCGCTCTGGCTGCGGTAGATCGCCGGCAGCCCGAGCTCGGCCAGCCAGCCGCCCCAGGTCGCGTTGGCCAGGATCATCAGCTCGGCCACGATCAGGTCCAGCGGCGCGCCGCGGCGTCGCGGCACGATGTCCACGCGCGCGTTGTCGGCGTCCTGTTCGAGGCCCTGGACGCGGAACGTGTAGTCGACCCCGTCGCTGCGTTCGGGGCGCCCGCGCACCTGTTCGCGCCCGGACTTGAGCTTGTGCGCCACGCGCCACAGCAAGGCCAGCTCGGCCGCGTACGGGTACGGCTGCGACGCGGGCTCGGCCTGCAGCGACTCGACGCTGATCAGCGCGTCGAGCAGGTCGTGGCGCAGGTTGGCGGCGATCGGCACGCGCTCGACGCGGGTTTCGTGCGCGACGACCTCCAGCGCGGCGTCGAAGGTGAAGTAGATGCTCAGCGCCGGACGCGCGCTGCCCTCGGCCAGCGTGAACGCGTCGACCAGCGCGTCGGGCAGCATGGTGATCTTGTCGCCCGGCATGTACACGGTCGACATGCGTGCGCGCGCGACCTGGTCCCAGGCGCTGTCGCGCGCCAGCGCCAGCGCCGGCGCGGCGATGTGCACGCCCAGGCGCAGGCCGCCGTCGTCGAGCCGGCGTACCGACAGCGCGTCGTCGATCTCGGTCGTCGCCGAATCGTCGATGCTGAACGCCTCGACCTCGGCCAGCGGAAGCGTGTCGGCGTCGATCTCGGGCAGCGGCAGCGCCGGGAAATCGGTGCCTTTCGGGAAGTATTCCAGCAGGAAGCGCTGCATGTGGAAGTGCCACGGCGACGCGATCGCGCCGGCGGCGCGCAGCAGGTGCAGCGCGCCCTGTCCGCTTTGCTTGACCGCCAGCGCCAGCGTCTTGTACTCGACGCTGTTCTTGTCGGGCTTGAACAGCAGGCTGTACAGACGCACGCAAAGCGCCGGCGGGCAGTTTCCGGCGCACAGCGCGGCCGCGTCGGCCTCGATCTGGCGCTGCTGTTCGAGGCGTCGCGCGATGCCGGCCAGCGCCGCCTGCACGGTCTCGCGGCTGGCCTTGCGGAACCGCCCCTTGGCACGCCGCTGGAAATAGTGCGGCGCGCCGTGCAGCCGCAGCAGCACCGCGGCCTGCTGCCGCGTGTCGGGCGTGCCGCCGTAATAGTCGGCGGCAACTTCGGCGAAGCCGAATTCCTCGTCCGGGGCGAACTCCCACAACAGGTCCAGGTCAATGTCGTCGTGCTGCTCCTGCGCCCACTGCAGCAAGTCGTCGGGCGTCGGCGCGTCGAACGGCAGCAAGGCCTGCTGCGCCTTGATCTTCATCCGTTTGCCGCTGGCCATTTCGACCTGCATCGACGCGTCGGCGCGGCTGAGCACGCGCGCTGCGGCAAGTTTGCCCGAATCCTCGAAAAGTACGTAATTCACGTTCGCCGCTTCCTCTCAGACCGCCATGCCGCCGGCGACTTCGAGCACCGCGCCGTTGACATAGCTGGCTTCGTCGCTGGCGAGGAACGCGTAGACGTTGGCCAGTTCGTCGGCTTCGGCCAGCCGGCGCAGCGGAACACGTTCGCGCATCTGCGCCATCACCGCGTCGGGAATGGTGTCGAGCATCGGGGTGCGCACGAATCCGGGCGCCACCGCGTTGACGCGGATTCCCTTGGGGCCGAGTTCGCGCGCCCAGGTCTTCGTCAGCCCGATCACCCCGGCCTTGCTGGCGGCATAGTTGGTCTGCCCGAAGTTGCCGTAGATGCCGACCACGCTGGACGCGTTCAGGATCGCCCCCGAGCCGCGCGCGATCATGCCCGGAGCCGCAGCCTGCGCGCAGTGGAACGCGGCGCGCAGGTTGACGTCGATGACCGCGTCGAACTGCTCGACGGTCATGTTCACCAACCTGGCGTCACGGGTGATCCCGGCGTTGTTGACCAGCACGTCGAGGCGCCCGCAGCGCGCGTGCACGGCGGCCACCAGGGCGTCGACCTGCGCGCGCCGGGTCACGTCGCAGACCTGGCCCCAGGCGTCGTCGCGAATCGCGCGCACCCGCGCCACGGCGGCCTCGACCGCGGCCGCGTCGCGGTCGCAGACGACGACCGTGGCGCCTTCGCGGGCAAACTTGCACGCGGTGGCCAGGCCGATGCCCTGGGCGGCGCCGGTGATCAGCGCGATCTTGTCTTGCAGACGCATGTGGGGTCCTTTGCCGGTTCAGTTCAGTTCGATGCCGAGAAAGCGCAGCACCGCGTCGAGGTGGTGCTCGGCATAATCGTCCAGGGCGTGGCCGCCGCGGTCGGCCACGCGCAGCGTGGCCTGCCGGTAGCGGGCGTGCATCTCGCGCCAGTCGAGCACCTCGTCGTCGCGCGCGATGACGACCATCAGCCGGTCCGCAGCGTCGGCGTCGGCGACGCCGGCGTCGAGCGCGCGCAGTTCGTCGACGTGCCGTGCGCTGAACTCAAAGCTCAGCTGCGGATCATGCCACGCGCGTTGGGTGCCGATCTGCGCGCGCAAGTCGCGCGCCGGGTCGACGGCCGGGTTCAGCAGCGCGGCGCGGCAGCCCAGCCGCGCCGACAGCC
>JAJZHS010000234.1 GCA_021798395.1 Pseudomonadota bacterium | reverse complement strand
CGCGGGCTCTCGTGGTTGAACAGGATGCCGTTGCACGCGTACATGCCGTACGCCTCGCGGTAGTTCACGGTGATCCAGTAGCCGTACAGCTTGGCCACCGCGTACGGACTGCGCGGGTAGAACGGCGTGGCCTCGGTCTGCGGAATCTGCTGCACCAGGCCGTACAGCTCCGAGGTGCTGGCCTGGTAGAAGCGCGTCTTCTTCTCCAGCCCGAGAATGCGGATCGCCTCGAGCAGGCGCAGCACGCCGATCGCGTCCGAGTTCGCGGTGTACTCCGGTTCCTCGAACGACACCGCGACGTGGCTTTGCGCGGCCAGGTTGTAGATCTCGTCGGGCTGCGTCTGCTGGATGATGCGCAGCAGGCTGCTCGAATCGGTCATGTCGCCGTGGTGCAGGAAAAAGCGCAGGCCCACCTCGTGGCGGTCACGGTACAGGTGGTCGATGCGGTCGGTGTTGAACAGCGACGTGCGCCGCTTGACGCCGTGCACGACGTAGCCCTTGTCGAGCAGCAGCTCGGCCAGATAGGAGCCGTCCTGGCCGGTGATGCCGGTGATCAATGCAACTTTTGCCTTTTCGCCCATCGTCGTGTTCAAGTCCGGTTGACCTTGTTCAGGAAATCCTCGTAGGCCAGCCGCAGCCCGCGCTCGAGCGCGACCGTCGGCGACCACCCCAGAGCCTGCAGCCGCGTGCTGTCCATCAGCTTGCGCGGCGTGCCGTCGGGTTTGCTGGCGTCGAACACGACGCGGCCCTCGTACCCCACCACCGCGGCCACCATCCGCGCCAGCTCGGCGATGCTGACGTCGCTGCCGCAGCCGACGTTGATGTGGCTGAGCATGGGCCGCGTGTGCTGCGCGTAGACCTCGCGGCTCAGCCCCATCACGTGCACGCTGGCCGCGGCCATGTCGTCGACGTAGAGGAACTCGCGCCGCGGCGTTCCGCTGCCCCACACCGCCACTTCCGGCGCCGCGGCCAGCTTCGCTTCGTGGAAGCGCCGCAGCAGCGCAGGGATCACATGCGAATTCTGCGCGTGGTAATTGTCTCCGGGGCCGTAGAGATTGGTCGGCATCACGCTGCGGTAATCGATGCCGTGGCTCTCGCCGTACTGCCGGTTGTAGCTCTCGCACAGCTTGATGCCGGCGATCTTGGCGATCGCGTAAGGCTCGTTGGTCGGCTCCAGCGGGCCTCCCAGCAGCGCGTCCTCGCGCATGGGCTGCGCCGCCAGGCGCGGGTAGATGCAGCTCGAGCCCAGCAGCAGCAGCTGGCGCGTGCCGCTGCGGAACGCCGCGTCGACGACGTTGGCCTCGATCATCAGGTTCTGGTAGATGAACTCGGCCGGGTAGGTATCGTTGGCGTGGATGCCGCCGACCCTGGCCGCCGCCAGATACACCTGGTCGGGGAGCTGCTCGGCGAAGAACGCGCGCACCGCGGCCTGCTCGGTCAGGTCGAGCTCGGCGTGGCTGCGCGTGACGAGTCGCTCTTCGGGGTGGCCCGCGGCGCGCAGCGCGCGCACGATGGCCGCGCCGACCATGCCGCGGTGGCCTGCCACGTAGATCTTCGGATGGACGCTCATCGATGCATCGATCAGGATGGATGTACGCGAGCGTAGCGTATGCGCGTCACACTTCGGTGAAATACGCCCTCGTGTAACGGTGCACGGCCGGCTCGACGCGCAGCTGCTCGACGCTGAACGCGCGGAACGCGCCGTGCTGGTCGTCGGCCGGGCGCTCGGGCAGCGCGGCCAGCCGCACGCGGTGCGCGAGCACCACGTAATGCGTCGTGATGCCGGGGGCCGCGGCGAAGTTGTCGTCGTAGCGGTGTTCGAACACGCCGACGAATTCGGTCTGCGCGCGGCTCAAGGCCACGCCGAGCTCGGCCTCGGCGATGCGCGCGAACGCCGCATCGAGGCTCTCGTCCTTGCGCACCACGCCGCCGGGAACGAACCAGCTGTTCTGCGCCGGCCGGTTGCGCCGCCAGCCCAGCAGCACGCGCCCCGCGTCATCGAGCACGATCAGGTCGATCGACACCAGCGGCGTGCGCGCCACCACGTCGAGCCACTGCGCGCTGGGCAGCGCCGCCGGCGTCATGGTCCGCCGTCACCCAGCGGAATGCCGAAGTGCCGCTGCATCTGCAGGTCGCTGGACTGGATCGCCGGCCCGTACTTGCCCGCGGCAGCCGCCGCGATGAACTTCAGCAGCGCGGCGCGCTCCTGCACGGCGTGCGCCGGGTCGCCCAGCGCAACCCAGCCCGCCTGGGTCTTCACCAGGGCTTGGTCGCCTTGCGGCGCCACGTCGAAACCGGGATCCATCGCGTGAACCTGGGGCCACTGCGCCCACGGTGCCAGGCCGGTCCAGCGCACGGTCACATGGGCCTGCTGCATCACGTCGAGCACCGCGCGCGGCACCGTCGCGCCGGCGGGCAGTTTCCACGCCGCCGCGGCGTCGCCCAGCGCGACATGGGCGACCTGCGGCGTCTGCGCCAGGCACAAGCTGTGGCCGCGGATATAGGTGGCGGCTTTCGGGCCATGGCTGTAGCGCAGCTGGAAGGGGCCGTTGGGCACCGCGGCGGTGTACACGCCGGCGCGGACCAGAGTATCGAGCCAGCGGCGCGTTGCCAGGTCGTAGTTGCCGACGTAGACCGGGTCGGCAGCGTAGTTGAAGTTGCTCAGGCAGGCGCTGGCCATCAAATCCGGCTTGTGGTTGCTCAACCAGAACGCGCCTGCCGCGTCAAGTTCGGCCCCCGTCGGCGGCGCGCTGCCACCGGCCAGCGCCCACCAGGCGCCGCCCCCGGCTGCCGCGAGCACGACGACGCTGGCGAGCGTGGCCCACAGGGCCTTCGGCCCCGGGCCACGCCGTGGCGCCGGGGCTGCACCGACCGGCGCCACCACCGGCGGCAACGGGGCCGGCGCGACCGCCGGCTTGTGCAGCGGGGCGCCGCACTGCTCGCAGAAGGCCGCATCGTCTTCGTTGCGGGTTCCGCACTGGGTACAGAATCTGCTCATCATCAGCCCTTTCGGTGGCCCGCCGCAAGGACGCGCGGGCGGTGCTACCCGGTTCAGCGCAAGCGATGCCCGCACGCGCCGCAGAACACGTCGTCGGCGACGATGGCAGCGCCGCAACCCGGGCACTGCGCCGCGGCGGCGGGCGCAGGGGCCACCGGCGCCACCGCTGTGGCGGCCGCCTGCGGAGCACTGCGGATGTCGACGGCACGCGGCTTGTGCTCGTCGAGTTTGCGCTTGAACTGCGACAGCGTCGCGCCGACCGCGTCGGCAACTTCGCTGCCCACACCCTCGTTGGTCGAGCGGTAGACGAGGATCATGCCCAGGCCGTAGATCAGGCTGAGCACCGACAGGACGATAAACCAGACCATGCCGATCGACAGGCCGACACTACCGGCCATCGCGCCGATGCTCGACAAAAGGTCGGCAGCCATATTGCCGCCGCCAAAGCCGCCGCCGGCGCCAAAACCGCCGCCACCGCCACCGCCGATCCCGCTCAGCATCGCCGACGCGTAGAAGCCGCCGACCATCGCCGACCCGGCGCCGACCACAACCATGAGAAAGCCTGCTGCCGGCAGCACCAGGATACCCAGCACCAGGAAATGCAACAGCACCTCGAGCGGGCGCTTGAGCACGATGCCGACCGAGCGCGTGAAACTGGCGAGAAAGCCCTCGCCATGCCACACCGCCGCGACCATCAACGGTCCGGCCAGAGCCATCACCGCGTAGGCCGCAGCCAGCACCACGACCATCGGCCCGGCGAACACAAACGCGAAGAAGGCGCCGACCCCGGGGATGCGTCCGAGCAGGGACAGCACGTAGACCAGCAGCACCACCACCGCAAAGCCCAGCGCCATCAGCAAGGACAAGCCGACAACGTACACCGCCGACTGGATGCCGCCGAAGAACGCCGCGCCCATGCCGCGCAGCGGTTGCTCGTAGGCTTGATCGACGAGGATCAGCCCTGCCGCATTGAGCCCGACGATGATCACCAGCGCGCCAAGCACACCGAGCAGCATCGCGGGCGCCTCGCTTTGCGCACGCAGGGTAATGTCCATGCCGCCGCTGATCGCGAGGCCGCCGATCACGAAACTACCGGCCAGCATCGCCAGCGCGCGCCAGTTGTACAGCGCCTCATAGCAGCGCAGCAGCGCGCCAAGGTTGGGGTTCAATCTCGTCGTCATCGCGGATCTCCTGGGTTTATCCGTTGCGGCGCCGCAGCGGGCGCTTGTCGTTTCTTGGACTGGGGCGTCGACCCGGCTTCACGGCCCGACGCGGTGCTGGGTCTGCGCTTGCGGGCACTCGGGGATCCTGCCCCACAGCGGGTCGGGCGCCAGCGGGACGCCGCAGTACTGCCAGCGCGCCTTCTGCACGCACACCTGGCGCACGATGAAGTTCTCGGCCTGACACGCCTGCAACGCGCTGCGCAGCGCCGCAATGCGCCCGGCGACCGGGTTCGCCGGCGTCACCGGGGCGGGGGCGGGGGCCGCCGCGTGTGCGCGCTGCTCGGCCTCCAGGGCGCGTTCGGCCGCTGCCTT
>JAJZHS010000233.1 GCA_021798395.1 Pseudomonadota bacterium | reverse complement strand
GATCTCGGAGAAGCGATCGATGCCCTCGCCGCACTGGGCTTCGGCTTCGTCGAAGTCGGCACGGTCACGCCCAGACCGCAGGCCGGCAATCCGCAGCCGCGGCTTTTCCGGCTGCCGCAGGCGCGCGCGCTGATCAACCGCATGGGCTTCAACAACGCCGGGCTCGACGCGTTCCTGCGCCACGTCCGGCGCAGCCGCCGCGAGGTACCGCTGGGGCTGAACATCGGCAAGAACGCGGCCACGCCGATCGAGCGCGCGCTCGACGATTACGCGGCCGGGCTGCGCGCGGTGCACGCCCACGCCGACTACGTCAGCGTCAACGTGTCGTCCCCGAACACGCGCAACCTGCGCCAGCTGCAGAGCGACGAGGCGCTGGAGAACCTGCTTTGCGGACTGGCCGAAGAACGCGCGCGGCTGGCCGACGCGCAGGGCCGGCGCGTGCCGCTGCTGCTGAAAGTGGCGCCCGACCTCGAGCCGGGCCAGATCGCCGCGCTGGCCGACGCGCTGCTGCGCCACCGCGTCGACGGCGTGATCGCGACCAACACCACGCTGGCGCGCGACGGGGTCGAAGGTCTGCGCCATGCCGGCGAGGCCGGCGGCCTCAGCGGCGCACCGCTGCAAGCGCGTTCCGACGCGGTGATCGCACAGCTGCGCGCACGCCTTGGGCGCGGCTACCCGATCATCGGCGTCGGCGGGATCGTCGACGCCGCCGGGGCACGCGCCAAGATCGAAGCCGGTGCCGACCTCGTGCAGCTGTACACGGGACTGATCTACCAGGGCCCGCAACTGATCGCCGACTGCGCGGCCGCGCTGGCCGCGCGCTGACGATCCAGGCCGGATTACTTCTGCTTCAGCCGCGTCTTGTTCGCAGTGATGTGTTCGTAGATTTCGCGCGAACGCTGCGACAGCGGACGACCGAAGCCCTCGCGCCACGGCGACGAAACCTTCACCTGCGGGCGCTTGCGGAAGGTCGACGCGACCTCGGCCGCGTTGGCCATCATCAGGTCCCAGGGGTTGACCTCTTTGACCTCTTTGATCTCCTTGACCTCCTTCGAGACCTGTGGTTTGGTCGGAGTCAGGACATCGCTATCACTGTCCACGGATTTGCGCGTAGTAGTTGTTTTCGCCACGGCTCGCCCTTTTGCCCTTGCTGCCCTTGCTGCCCTTGCTGCCCTTGCTGCCCTTGATACTCTTGCAACCCTTTGAACGGATCAATTGTAACCCAAACCGTCGCGTCGTCGCAACGCGACTCACCCGCGCAAGCCGGCGGCGACGCGCTCGAGCACCGCCTCGCGTCCCAGCAGCGCCAGCACGGCATCGACCGACGGCGTCTGCAGCCGGCCGGTGACCAGCAGACGCAGCGGCATCGCCAGCTGCGGCATCTTCATCCCGCAGGCCTTCAACGTGGCCTTCAGCGCGGCGCCGATCGCTGCCGCGTCCCATTGCGGCAGCGCCTGCAACTGCGGCAGCAGCTCGGCCAGCCCGGCGCGCGCGGCCGCGTCCAGGTGCTGTTCCAGCAGCGCCGCGTCGGGCTGCGGCGTGGCGTAGAACATCGCGCACAGCTCGGCGAGTTCGGCCAGGGTGCTCGCGCGATCGCGCAGCAGCGCCGCGGCGGCGGCCAGCTCGACGCCTTGCTCGACGAGTCCGGCGCGCTGCACGAACGGGCGCAGCTGCTCCGCCAGTGCGTCGGCCGGCAGCGCGCGCAGGTACTGCGCGTTGATCCACTTGAGCTTCTCGCCGTCGAACTGCGCCGCCGAACGGCCGAGGTGGTCGAGGTCGAACCACTGTACCAACTGCGCGCGCGAGAACACCTCGGCGTCGCCGTGCGACCAGCCCAGCCGGGCCAGGTAGTTGACCATCGCGTCGGCCAGGTAGCCCTCGTCGCGATACTGCAGCACGCTTTTCGCGCCGTTGCGCTTGGACAGCTTGTCGCCCTGCTCGTTGAGCACCGTGGGCAGGTGCGCGTAGCTCGGCGGCTCGGCGCCCAGCGCGCGGAAGACGTGGATCTGGCGCGGGGTGTTGTTGACGTGGTCGTCGCCTCGGATGACGTGGGTGATCGCCATGTCGATGTCGTCGACCACGACGCAGAAGTTGTACGTCGGCGTTCCGTCGGGGCGGGCGATGACCAGGTCGTCGAGCTCGTCGTTGCGCACCTCCACGCGTCCCTTGACCTTGTCGTCCCAGACCACGCTGCCCGTCTGCGGCGTGCGAAAGCGCAGCACCGGCTGCACGCCGGGCGGCGGCTCGGGCAGCGTGCGGCCCGGCTCGGGGCGCCAGCGGCCGTCGTAGCGCGGCTTCTCGCCGGCTGCCATCTGGCGCTCGCGCAGCGCGTCGAGCTCCGCGCTGCTCATGTAGCACGGGTAGGCGTGGCCCGAGTCGACCAGATGCTGCAGCACCTCGCGGTAACGCGCCATGCGCTGCATCTGGTAGTAGGGGCCTTCGTCATAGTCGAGCCCCATCCACTGCATGCTCTGCAGGATGACCTGCACCGCGGCTTCGGTCGAGCGTTCGGTGTCGGTGTCCTCGATGCGCAGGATGAAGCAGCCGCCGTGGTGGCGGGCGAAGGCCCATGGATACAGTGCCGAGCGGATGTTGCCGAGGTGGATGAAGCCGGTCGGGCTGGGAGCGAAGCGGGTGCGGACGGGACGATTCATGGACGGATGGATTCAGGTCGGCGCGCGCAGTCCGCGCGCCAGGTCGCGCTGCAGGTCGCCGACGTGTTCAAGGCCGACCGCGATGCGCAGCAGGCCCTGGGTGATTCCGGCCGCGGCGCGCTGTTCCTCGCCGAGGCGCCCGTGCGAGGTGCTGGCCGGATGGGTGATGGTGGTCTTGGTGTCGCCGAGGTTGGCGGTGATCGAGCACAGCCGGGTGGCGTCGATGACGGCGAAGGCGCGGGCGCGGGCGCCGGCCGCGTCGGCCGCGGCGACCTCGAACGACAGCACCGCACCGCCCTGGCCCGACTGCTGGTGCATCGCCAGAGCGTGCTGCGGATGGCTCTCGAGCCCCGGAAAGTGCACCCGCGCCACCGCAGGTTCGCGTTGCAGCCAGCGCGCCAGCTCGAGCGCGTTGGCGCAATGCGCGCGCATGCGCAGGCCCAGCGTTTCCAGACCCTTGAGCACCACCCAGGCGTTGAACGGCGACAGCGTGATGCCGGCGCTGCGCTGCATCGGCAGCAGCCGGCCTTCGATCAACTCGCGGCTGCCGCACACCGCGCCGGCGATCACGCGGCCCTGGCCGTCGAGATATTTGGTTCCAGAGTGCACGACCAGGTCGGCGCCGAACTCGGCCGGGCGCTGCAGCGCCGGCGAGCAGAAGCAGTTGTCGACCGCGAGCAGCGCGCCGGCGTCGTGCGCCAGTTCGGCCAGCGCCGCGATGTCGCAGACTTCGGTCAGCGGATTGGTCGGCGATTCGGCGAACAGCAGCCGGGTGCGCCCGGGACGGATCGCCGCGCGCCACGCCGCCACATCGGTCTGCGGCACGAAACTGGCTTCGACGCCGAACTTGGCGAACTCGGCGCCGACCAGCTTGAGCGTGGCGCCGAACACCGAGCGCGAGCACACCACGTGGTCGCCGGCCTTGAGCAGCGCGAGCATGATCAGGGTGATCGCGCCCATGCCGCTGGCCGTGCCCAGCGCAGCCTCGGTGCCTTCCAGCGCGGCCAGCCTGCGCTCCATGCTGGCCACTGTCGGATTGGAGAAGCGCGAGTAGATGAAGCCGCCCTCGTCGCCGGCGAAGCGCGCGGCGGCGCCGGCCGCATCGGGCTGCACGAAACTGCTGGTCAGGAACAGCGCCTCGCTGTGTTCGCCCCATGCGCTGCGCGGCAGCGCCTCGCGCACCGCGATGGTGTCGGGGTGCAGCGGCGCGTCGTCGTCGAATGCCTCGTTCACGCCGAAGCCTCCTCCTGCCCCTGCAGGTTCAGCCGTCCGCCGGGCGGGTCGTCGTCGTTGCCGCGTTGCGCGCCGAGCAACGCAGCGCCGACGTCGCCGGTGACGTAGCAGCCGTCGAAGCACGAGGCCTCGAACGCGGCGATGTCGGCGCGTTCGCGCCGCACCGCGCGCTTCATCGCCTCCAGGTCCTGGTAGATCAGCGCGTCGCAGCCGATCAGCGCGCGGATCTGCTCGATATCGCGGTCGTGCGCGACCAGTTCGGAGGCGGTCGGCATGTCGATGCCGTAGACGTTCGGAAACCGCACCGGCGGCGCGGCCGACGCCAGGTAGACCTTGCGCGCTCCGGCCTCGCGCGCCATCTGCACGATCTCGCGCGAGGTGGTTCCGCGCACGATCGAGTCGTCGACCAGCAGCACGCTGCGCCCGGCGAACTCCTGGCCGATGGCGTTGAGCTTCTGGCGCACCGATTTCTTGCGCACCGCCTGCCCCGGCATGATGAAGGTGCGGCCGACGTAGCGGTTCTTGACGAACCCCTCACGGTACGGCCGACCGAGCTTCCACGCCAGCTGCATGGCCGAAGGCCGGCTCGATTCGGGCACCGGAATGACGACGTCGATGTCGCTCGGCGGCATCACCGAGATCACCCGCT
>JAJZHS010000012.1 GCA_021798395.1 Pseudomonadota bacterium | reverse complement strand
GACCAATCTGTACGGGCCGGGCGACAACTACCACCCGGAGAACTCGCACGTGATCCCGGGGCTGATCCGCCGCTTCCACGAGGCCCGCATTGCCGGTGCCGAGGTGGTGACGGTGTGGGGCAGCGGAACGCCGCGGCGCGAGTTCCTCTACGTCGATGACATGGCCGCGGCGTGCCTGCACGTGATGGCGCTGCCGCACGCCGACTACGCGCGGCAGACGCAGCCGATGCTCGGCCACATCAACGTGGGCTGCGGCAGCGATGTGCCCATTGCCGAGCTGGCGCGGCTGGTGGCCGAGGTGGTGGGATTCGGCGGGCGCATCGCCTTCGATGCGAGCAAGCCCGACGGCACGCCGCGCAAGCTGATGGACAGCGCGCGGCTGCTGGCGATGGGCTGGCAGCCCACCGTGGATCTGGCCGCGGGGCTGCGCCTGGCCTATGCCGATTTCCTTTCCGCATCCAACCGTCACTGAAACGCAAATGACCGCAAAGACCAAAGTCGCATTGATCACCGGCATCACGGGCCAGGACGGCTCGTACCTGGCCGAGCTGCTGCTCGACAAAGGCTACATCGTGCACGGCGTCAAGCGGCGCACGTCGCTGTTCAACACCGACCGCATCGACCACCTGTACCGCGACCGCCACGAAGCCGGTTTGCGCTTCTTCCTGCACCACGGCGACATGACCGATTCGAGCAGCCTGCTGCGCATCGTGCAGCAGACGCAGCCCGACGAGATCTACAACCTGGCCGCGCAAAGCCACGTGGCGGTGTCGTTCGAGGAGCCCGAGTACACGGCCAACTCAGACGCCATCGGCGTGCTGCGGCTGCTCGAGGCGATCCGCATCCTGGGGCTGGAGAAGAAGACGCGCTTCTACCAGGCCAGCACGTCGGAGCTGTACGGGCTGGTGCAGGAGGTGCCGCAGAAGGAGACGACTCCGTTCTACCCGCGCAGCCCGTACGCGGTGGCCAAGCTGTACGGCTACTGGATCGTGGTGAACTACCGCGAGGCGTACGGCATCTACGCGTGCAACGGAATCCTGTTCAACCACGAGAGCCCGCGGCGCGGCGAGACCTTCGTGACGCGCAAGATCACCCGCGCGCTGGCGCGCATCAAGCTGGGGCAGCAGGACTGCCTGTACCTGGGAAACCTGGACGCCAGGCGCGACTGGGGCCACGCGCGCGACTACGTGGAAATGCAGTGGCTGATGCTGCAGCAGGACAAGCCCGAGGACTTCGTCATCGCCACCGGGGTGCAGTACAGCGTGCGCGACTTCGTCGTCGAGGCCGCGCGCGAACTGGGCATGACGCTGCGCTGGGAAGGCAGCGGGGTCGAGGAAAAGGCGTTCGACTCCGACGGGCGCTGCGTGGTGGCGGTGGATGCGCGGTATTTCCGGCCGACGGAAGTGGAGACGCTGCTGGGCGACGCGACGCGGGCGCGGGAGAAGCTGGGCTGGACTCCGCGCATTCCGTTCGCCGAGCTGGTGGCCGAGATGATGCGCGAGGATCTTGCCGAGGCGAAGCGCGACGCGCTGGTGCGCGACAACGGCTACGCGGCGCCGCACCATCGGGAGTGAGGGGGCATAGAGGGGGGGCTGTTACGTTGTACGGCAAATTGCCGTATGATTGCATCAGGAGGACAAAACCATGCCCGGTGCTATCTCTACCGCCCGTCTCGAAGCCCGAATCAGCGCCGATCTGCATTCGATGCTCAAGCGTGCCGCCGAACTTCAGGGGCGCACCATGACCGATTTCGTGGTGTCGGCGGTGCAGGACGCCGCGCAGCGCGCCATCGAGCAAGCCGAAGTCATCCGTCTGTCTCTGGCCGATCAGGAATGTTTCGCGCAAGCGCTGCTTTCGCCACCGAAACCGGCCCCGGCTTTGGAACGTGCCTTTACCCGTCGCAGCAAGCTCTTGCGCGCTGAATGAGCGGCGCACCGTTCCGGCTCGCGCCGCTCGATGCCGCACATGATCGCGCCGGGTTCAATAGCGATTCGGAACCACTGAATCGCTACCTGCGCGAGCAAGCCACTCAGGACATTCGCCGCCGCGTGGCCGCCTGTTTCGTGGCATCAGCAGACGGGCAGCGCATTGCGGGCTACTACACCTTGGCATCGGCCAGTGTGTTGCTGGCCGATCTTCCAGCCAGCACTGGCAAAAAGCTGCCACGCTATCCGACCGTGCCCGCAGTTCGTATGGGCCGCTTGGCCGTCGATCAGGCATTCAAGGGGCAACGTCTTGGCGGTGCGCTGCTGGCCGATGCGCTCGACCGTGCTGCCCGTTCGGAGATTGCCGCCTTCGCCCTGGTGGTGGATGCCAAGGAGGAGGCGGCAGCGGCCTTCTACCGGCATCACGGCTTCATCGCCTTGCCAGCCTCGCCGCTGAACTTGTTCTTGCCGCTGGCAACCGTCCAGCGTTCGTGAAAGAGCCCACATCTTCGGCCAGTTCGACAACGTCGTGGAGCTGTCGATGTCCGACGATGAGGCGCTTGACCCGGTGCGCGACAAGGCGTTACCGTGGCAGCGCCAGATGAACCTTGATCGCATCCTCAACGGCCAACATATCCGATTTGGATAGCGTGCCAAGCTGATTCTTGAGCCGCGACTTGTCAGCGGCCATGATCTGGTCGGCCATCGCTTTGCTGCTTTGCCCGCTGACGGTCACGACGGCTTCGCCGGGATACTGCCGCCCGGTGCTGCTGGTCACTGGCACCACCACCACCCGCGACAGATTCCTGTTGGCCGCATCGTTGCTCACAATCACAGCTGGGCGCGTCTTGCGGACCTCGCTGCCGACCGCCGGGTCGAACTCGACCCACCACACTTCACCGCGCTGCATCGGCCATGTCTCCAGCAAGGCCGTTGCACCATTCCACCGCTTCGGACTCACGCGCCTTGTCGGCGGCCATTGCCCGGTAGCCGTCATCAAGCGACGTATCCACCACATGCGGACGAATCAAGTCCTCGATGAACTGGCTCATCTTCCGCCGCCCCACCGTCCGGTAAAGTCCTTCGTACACGACTTCATCGAGCGTGATGGTCATTTTCCGGTGCATGCCAACCCCCTTGAGCACGAAACACGTATTACATCCTAGCACTTCCTGCCGCATCCGGCCAGGGCGGGGCGGTCAGCAATTCACGCATGGGGCGCCGCGCGCCCGCTTGCCGGATCCGCCGCGCACGGCGCCGTTGCACGCTTTGGGGCGCGAGCCGATAATGGACCGTACCGCAGGAGTTCGGCATGCCCACCATTCAATCGACCGTGTCGCAGACGTACGCCGGCGTGCTGCACGACGTGAAAGGGGCGCCGCCGCGCCCCAACCAGCCCGGCCAGCCCGGCCAGCCCGGCCAAACCGGCCAGGCCGGCCAGGCCGGCCAGGCCGGCCAGGCAGGTCAAGTCGGCCAGACCGGCCAGGCCGGTCAAGTCGGCCAGACCGGCCAGGCCGGTCGCGCGGCCTCGCCCGTGAAGACGGCTGTGGTCCAGCCCACGACACAGCCCACCACCGCCGGGCCGCAGCCGCCGGTGGCCGCGGGCGGCGGGGGGCCGGCCGGCGCCTACCAGCCCGGAACGCCGAGCGTCAAAGGCTCCCTGGTGTCGACGCACGCCTGATTCGTTGCGCGACCCGGTGCCCGTTGTTCCGTCCACGGGCCACCGCCCGGCGATCCTGCTGACGGTGAACGCGTGGTGGTCGTGGCCTGCGCGCTTGGCGCAGTCGCTGGTCCACCACGGTTGCGACGTCGACCTGCTGTGCCCGGCAGGCCATCCGGCCGCGTCGGTGCCCGGGGTGCGGCGCGTCCTGCGCTACGACTCGGGGTCGACCGCAAGGCGGCTGCGCGCCGCGCTTGCCGCCGCTGACCACGACCTGGTGATTCCCTGCGGGGACATGGCCTGGCTGCAGGTGCAGCAGTTGCGCCGGGCCGGTGCGCGCTTCGCCGAGCTGGTGCAGCGATCGGTCGGGCCCGAAGCCGCGCGCGACGTGCTGGTCAGCCGCTGCGCAACGCTGGAACTGGCGCGCGAACTCGGCATCCGGATTCCGCGCTCGGCGCGCGTCGGCAGCGCGGACGACCTGCGGGCATGGCACGCGCGGCCCGGGACGCCGTGCGTGCTGAAGGCGGATTTCAGCAACGGCGGCGCCGGAGTCGCCATCACGCGCGACTTCGGGCCGAGCCTGGCGGCGTGGCGCCGCCTGCGCGCGAGGCCGACGCTGCTGCGCGCGCTCGCCAGCCGCTACCTGTCCCGCGTTCCGCTTGCCCTGTGGGGGCGTGCCCAGCTGCGCGGCCGCCACGTTCCGGTCACCGTGCAGGACTTCATCGACGGCGATCCGGCGAATGCGCTCTTCTATTGCCGGGACGGCGAGGTCCTGGGATCGATCGCGGTCATCGCGGCGCGCACCGACGCGGTGACCGGCCCGGCGACCGTCGTGCGCCCCTACGCCGACGCGGACATGATCGAAGCCGGGCATGCGCTGGCCCGCCGCCTGCGGCTGAACGGCTTCGTCGGGCTCGATTTCATGATCGAGCGGGAGTCGCGCAAGGCGTACCTGATCGAAGTGAATCCGCGCTGCACGCCGATCGCGCACATCGCGCTGCCCGGCGCCGCAAGCCTCGCGGGGCGTCTTGCCGCCGAGCTGGGCGCCGGCCCGCCGGCGGGGCCGTGGCCGCCCGTCCACCAGGCGGCGATCGCTTTGGTCGGCGGGTTGCGCTTCAACCGGCAGGCGCCCGCCGACGCGCATCTCGACCTGCCCGAAGACCCCGCGCTGGCGCGGGCGCTCACCCTCCCGCCGCTTCCGCAGCGCGGCGCGCTGCACCGCGTGTTCAAGGCCATTCTTCGGCGCGATGCTCCTGCCGCGGCGGACTGACCGATCGGCACGCCGCGCTGCGCGCTGTAGCGCTTGCTTGCACTTGTCGCGCCGCGACGGGAGCAAAATCGAGCCATTATCGACAGCAAGACGCGGACGCCACATCCCAGGAGCATGGCGCGCGAAGGAGTTGCGCAATGGGTGAATTCAGCATTTGGCACTGGTTGATCGTGCTGCTGATCGTCGTCATGGTGTTCGGCACCAAGAAGCTGAAGAACATCGGCCGCGACCTCGGCGAGGCGGTGAAAGGGTTCAAGCAGGGGATGCAGGCCGCCGAGGAGCCGGCGCCGCCGCAGGTTGCCGCGGCCGAGCCGTCGTTTGCGCGCAGCAGCGCGGCCGCCCAGCAGCCGGTGGAAGACGTCGCCTTCAAGCCCAAGGACTGAAGTCGCCGTCATTTCAGGGCCGGCGGTCCTATTGTCAAACAATGTTTGACATCGCGCACCAACTCCGTCACACTGCGTACAACGGTGTACACCAGGAGGGTGGCTTGTGGAAGTCGCATTGAAGAAAATGGGCAACAGCACTGCGGTGGTGATCCCGCCGCCGGTTCTCAAAGACCTGGGCATCGGTGCCGGGCAGCGATTGACGCTGAACACGACGGCAGACGGCAAGATCGTGCTGACGCCCAAGCGCAAATACATTTTGGCCGACATGCTTGCCCAGTGCGACCTGAATGCTCCGCCGCCGCTGGACCTGGCGCTTTGGGACTTGGCCCGGCCCATGGGCGGCGAGGTTCTGTAATGCTCGTTTTCGAGCGAGGCGACATCGTGAGTGTGCCCCTGGACCCTGCCATCGGCCATGAGCAGCGCGGCACGCGCCCTGCGCTGGTCCTGACGACGAAGGAGTTCAACAAGCTCGGCGACGTGCTGATCGCGCCGATCACCCAAGGCGGCGACTTCGCCCGCTATGCCGGTTTCGCCGTCACCCTGGCAGCGACCGGCTGCAAGACTCAGGGCGTGGCTCTGGTGAACAAGATCCGCATGCTCGACCTGAACGCCCGCGGAGCGCGCAAGGTCGAGCGGGTGCCCCAGCAGGTCATCGACGACGCTCTCGGGCGCTTGGTCGCGCTGCTGGACTGATCCTTCGTTGCGTGCGCCGCGCGATGCCGGCCTGCGCGGGGCGCCGGGCGCCCGAAGCGGCACTCAAAGCGCGACGATGAGCAGCGCGACGACCGCGGAGCACAGCGCGGCGATCCCCGCCGTGGTGGTGTCGGTGGCGGTTTCAAGCAACGCGCCGCAGGCGCACCACAGCCCCAGCCCGCCCCACAGGGTGGCTTGGTGGCCGGCGGCGACGATGACGATCAACGACGCCAGCAGGGTGAGCTTGCGCATCGGTGTCTCTCCTGCATGGGTGCCGCGACGCGGCTGGCGCGCGGCACGCGCCCGGGTGGCTCACCGAACCTGAACGACACGATTCCGGCGCGCACGAGGGCAGCGCGCGCCGTGCCGTGGCCGGACGCCGCCGGGGACGCGCCGTGTCGCGCCGATCGATGCCTCATTGGCGTCTAAATTTCAGCATTGCCTGACCCAGGTCAAGGTTTTGCCGTCGCCCGGCTGTGACGCTTGGTTGCAGTTATTGCGGCAACGCGGTTACATGCTGTGACGCACCTGGGTCGTCGTCGGGTTGACGTTGGATTGATCGCGGCGCCGGTTGCGGACATCGAGCACGGAAGCGCATCGGAGACACATTCAACAATCCTGATCAATCGCGAGAATCCTATGAACAACAACACCAAGGTTTCACGGGTTGCCGCCCGAGAGCATCAACCAGCGGATGCACAAGCCAGGCGGTCGCGTTGGGCGCGGCCGCGCGGGGCGCTGCTCGGCGCGTGCTGCGCGGCGCTGCTGCTGGCGGCGTGCGGCGGCGGCGGCGGCGGGGGCGTCGCGGCGAGCGTGTCGGGAGGCGGCGGATCGACGCCGACGTCGAGCCTGAGCGGCCAGGTCATGGGCGGGGCGAGCCCGGTGACGGGGTCGACGGTGGTGTTGTGGGCGTCGGGCCAGGTCGGCGGGACGGCGACGCCGATCGCCAGCACGACGTCCGACGGCAGCGGCAAGTTCAGCCTGAGCTACACCAATCCGGGCGGCAGCGCGCTGCTGTACGTGACCGCGTACGAGGGCAACGCCGGCGCGGGCAGCAATGCCCAGCTGCAGATGGCTTCGGCGCTGGGGGTGGCCAGCGGGGTCAACGCGTCGGCGTCGGTGACCGTGAACGAACTGACGACGGTGGCGTTCGCCGATGCGTTCGGCACCTCGTACACGGCGTCCGGGGTGGTGGGGGCGACCAGCCAGCAGGCGAGCATCGACGCGTCGCTGGTCGACGCGACGACGGGGGCGTTCCCGTCCGCGCTGCTCAGCGCGGCCAACGCGGCGACCGTCGAGACGCTGACGCTCAAGGCCGACGCGCTGGCCTCGTGCGTGCAGAGCAACGGCGCGTCGGGCGGCAACTGCGGCACCATCCGCAGCGACAGCGGAAACACCGCCGACGTGTTCCTCGGCGTGGTGAACTGGGCCACCGACTTCACGGCGGTGAACTGGAAGGCGCTGTACGCGCTGGCGCAGGCGACTCCTGTGTTCGACCAGTCGGGCTACCCGATTGCGTCGCTGGCCAACGGGCTGCCGCAGATCCCGTACGTCAACATCTCCGGCGGCTTGGCGAACCCGAACGCGCTGCTGTCGCCGCAGGGCATCGTGTTCGACCAGCAATGCAACGCCTGGATCGGCTCGAGCCTGAGCAGCAACGGCTACCTGAGCAAGATCACCGTGGGCGACCCGGGAATGCCTGCGACCGCGGCGACCGCGGCCGACGCGAACCTGATGGCGCCCGACGGCGACGGCGGCTTCTTCTACGCTTCGGCGACCACCGGCAGCGTGGCCGACTTCAGCGCCAGCTCGATCGCCACCGGCAACCTGATCGCGCCCAGCGGCGCGCTGAACGGAACATTCACGGCGCCGCTCACCGGCATCGCGCCCGACCCGAGCCTGACCACCGCGTCGACTTCAGTGGCGTGGGTCGCCGAGAGCGGCGGCGTGTGCCAGGCGACGACCGGCTACCAGGTGAACCAGCCGTGCTACCCGGTGAGCAATCCGGGCCCGGTGGCGGTCGACGCCGCGGGCAACGTGTTCGTCGGCAGCGCGACCAGCGCCGTGGTGTGGGTGATCCCGAAGGGCACGGCGTCCGGCAACCCGAGCGTGGGCGGAATCACCGGCAACGCGCCGACGATTGCGTGTTCGATGAAGGGCATTCCCAGCCAGATGGCGGTCGACGCCGGAGGCAATGTCTGGGTGCTGAGCCAGGCGTCCGACACGCTGCAGGAAATCACCGCGTTCACCGCGGGTTCCTCGTCGTGCACGGTGAACGCCGGCTGGCAAGGCTTCCAGAGCCCCGACGCGCTGGCGATCGACGGCGCGGGCAACGTCTGGGTGGCCAATGCGGCCAACGGTTCGATCGACGAGATTCCGGTGTCGAACAACGTCTACGGTGGCGCGCTGATGTTCACCAATACGACCATCAGCGATCCGGTGAGCCTTGCCGTCGATCCGCTGGGCGATGTCTGGGTGGCCAACAACGCCAGCGACAGCGTGACCGTGCTGTTCGGCCTGGCCGCGCCGACCGGGTCGTGCACGCCGCCGAGCCAGGGTCAGGTCTGGAAGGCGCCGACCAGCGACGTGAACTGGAATCCGCCGATCTCGGCCAGCGCGTCGTCGACCGCGGCGTCGTCGTCGAATTCGAGCGGCGGCGGCTGGGGGCTCGACTGGTCGGGAATGTCCACCGGGATCAACTTCTTCGACTGACGTTTTCGACCGAAGCCGGCGCCGTTGCGCAATCGCGACGGCGCCCCTATGCTGGCGCGATGGAACTCCGGGCCCGCATCGTGCAGCACCGCCGCGGGCGCCCGGCGTGCCTGGAGCGTCCGGCGTTCTGCCCGGCGCGCCGGCTCGCCGCCTGGCCGGCTCTGGCGTGGCTGGCGTGGCTGGTGCTGGCCTGGCCGGCGGCGGCCGCTCCGGTGTCGATCGTCGCCGCCGAGAGCACGTACGGCGCGATCGCGCAGGCGGTCGGCGGGCGCTTCGTCGCCGTGCGCAGCATCATCGACAACCCGGACGTCGACCCGCACGATTTCGAGGCCCAGCCGAGCACCGCGCGCGCGGTCGCCGGGGCCACGATCGTCATCGCCAACGGACTGGGCTACGACGGCTGGATGACGCGGCTGGTGGCCGCGGGCCCGGAGCGCGGGCGCCATCTGGTGGTCGCGTCCGAGGTCGGACGGGCCTGGGTGCTCGCAGACCACAACCCGCACGTGTTCTACGACACCCGCGTCGCCGCGGCGGTGGCCGAGCGCGTCGCGACCCTGCTGCGCCAGGCCGATCCGGCGCACGCCGCCGACTACGCGCGCAACCTGGCGGCGCTGCGCGCCAGCCTGGCCGAGGTCGACGCGCGCGTCGCGCAGCTGCGCCGGCGCTACCCCGGGCTGCGCGTGACGGCGACCGAGCCGGTGTACGGCTACATGCTGCGCGCGCTGGGCTGGAGCAGCTCGGGGCAGGCGCTGCAGTTCGACGTGATGAACGACACCGAGCCGCCTCCGGCGGTGGTCGCGCGCTACGAGGACGCGCTGCGCGGGCGCCGCGTCGCGCTGCTGATCTACAACCGCCAGGTGCACGACCCGCTGACGCGGCACCTGGAGGCGCTGGCCAGGTCGGCCGGGGTGCCCACCGTGGGCGTCGACGAGTTCACCCCGCCGCACACCGGCTACGCCGCGTGGCTGCTGCACGGGCTGTCCGACGTGGCGCGCGCGCTGCCCGCGCCGCGGTGATCGCGGAGGTCGCGGACGTGGTCGGCGGCGCGACCGGCGCCGCGCGCGCCGCGGCGGGGTTCACGCTGATCGAGGCGGCGGTCGTCGCTGGGCTGGCCGCCATCCTGGCCGCGGTCGCGCTGCCGATCTACAACACCTACGTGGTGCGCGGCTGCGTGCACGCGGCGCAGGCCGCGATGCTGGCGCAGGCGGCGTCGTTCGGGCAGTACGCGCTGGACCACCGGAAATACCCGAAGGCGTGCGTTTCCCCGCAGGCGTTGACCGCTTTCAGCCTCAGCTGCCGCAGCGACAACACGGCGTCGCCGCCGACCTACACCATCACCGCGACCGGCAGCGGCGCCGCCGCCGGGTTCGCGTTCACGCTCGACGCGTCCGGCGCCAAGAACACGGTGGCAGTGCCGCCGGGCTGGACGCTGACCCGCAACTGCTGGGTGTCGAGCGCGGCGGGCGACTGCGCGTTTCCCTAGTACTGCCGCCAGGCGATCGGCTTGTTGCTGACGCCGCCGGAGAAGCTGATGGGCACGATCGGGGAACTGCTGGACCCACTGCCCGGGATGCTCGTGCCCGGGTAGATGATCGGGCTGCCGGAAGTGACGTGGACGACCGGCGTCAGCGCTTCGCCGTAGCCCAGGCGCACGTAGCCTTGCGTGACGGTGACGGTGCCGTACGTGATCGTCGTTCCGGGGGGGCCTCCGTTGCCCAGCGCGTAGAACTGGTAGTACGCAACGTCGTCGCCGCAACCCGAAACCGGGGGCACCGACACGGGGACGACCAGGATTCCGTTGACCACCGCGGCCGGCGCGGTGATGATGCCGCCGTATTGCAGCAGAGCCGGCGTGACGCCCTTCGCCGAGGTCGACGACGTCGGGCTCGCGGACCAGATCACGCTGCTCGTGCCTCCGCTCATCGACAGCACGGAGACCTGATTCGACGTTTCGGCCCACAGGTAGGGCGTGCCGTTGTATTCGGTGTAGCCGACCCAGCGCAGCGCTGCCGCCGGCGAGACCGAAGCCATGTCGGTGAGGCCGACGATGTCGTTGCCGGCGTTGCCGGAAATGTCGACCGACCAGACCTTGCCGTTGCTGTCGCCCATCAACAGCAGTCCGGTGGACGTGATGTAGTTCAGCGTGCTCGTGACGTAGCCGCCGCCGAGCGACAGCGTGGCCGACGTCGTCGCACCGGTGGCGACGTTGACTTCGTAAAGCTGGGTCGTCGTCGTCGTCGAACTCGTCGTGTTGACCGTGAACACGGCGTATTGCACGTTGCCCGCGGTGATGATCAGCGGCGCCTGGTCCTGCGGCGACGTGCCGCCCGCGGTCGCCACGCCCCACGGCTGGCGCGCCGGTGCGACGCCGTCGAGGGCGAGCTGCACGGCGTAGTGGTAGGCGCCGCCTTGCGCGGTGCCGACGATGTAGGTGGCCCAGTCCGACGCAGTGGCGGGCCCCGCGGTGTCGACCGCGTCGGTGGTGACGAACTGGCCGTCAAGGTACTGGTTGTTCTGGAACGCGCTGTAGTTCTGCAGGTCGGCGACGAGCGGGCGCGGCATCCAGCCCCACACCAGGTCGCCGCTGGTCGCGTCGATCGCGTACAGGAAGCCGTCGTTGCTGGTGAACAGCACGAGTTTCTCGCGCGAGGCGTTGGCGCGCGCGTACGCCAGGTAGCCGCTGGCGCCGAGCAGAGCGGCGTTGCCGGGAGGCCCCAGGTAGGCGATGTAGTCGTTGGCGCTGAGTCCGCCGAGCATCCAGTTGAGCTGTCGGCTGGACAGATAGGAGCATCCGCTCACCCCGCTGGGGAACCCCAGTCCGCTGAGGCCGGCCGTGTCCCCGGTGGTGTTGAACGACGGGTCGTAGGTGTAGGCGAGGATGGTGGCGATGTTGGGCACGCAGGTGGTCGGCGTCAGATTGAACGCCGAGGCGTCGTAATTCGCCGACGTCGACGTGCCCAGGTTTTGCAGCGTGACGATCGATCCGGTCGACGTCGTGCTGTAGAGGTCGGACTGGCGCTTGGCGACCGGCATGTGGTTGGCGTCGCCGGCATCCCACAGCGCCGGGCCGGTGGTCGTTCCCAGCGGCGCGCTGGCGCTGCTGGTCGGCGCGGCGACGGTCTGGTAGGCCTGCACGCTGCCGGCGATGGACCCCGGATCGTTGTTGCTGGTGGCGGTGTAGATGAGCGAGCCGCTGCCGATGCTCGATGCGCTGACCGGCGCGGTGACCTGGCTGGCCGCGGCGATCTGGCCGACGATGGTCGACAGCGCGCTGGCGAAGGCGGCCGGGGTCGTCGCCGGGTACTCGGCACCGGTTCCCCCGGCGATGGCCATCGCGTTGAGCGCGTAGTTCGCCGCCGGGTTCAGAGTCTTGTCGACGCCAGCACCCAGGCCGATGACATAGACCTTGATGCCCTTCGACGCCAGCGTGGTGATGGTGTTGATGGTGTCGATCAGTGCCTGATCGTTGGTCTTCGACGCGTCGAGTCCGCCGGCGGTCTGTCCGGATGGAACGTTGCCCGAGTCGTCGACGATGCCGTAGGTCGAATCGGCGGCAACGCCGTAGAACCCGGCGTAGACGCCATAGCCTTCGCCCGAGGCGCTTCCGAGCGGAGGCCAGTTGTAACCGTTGAGGTCATAGGTCGGCAGTCCGTCGGTGACCAGGATGATGTATTTCCCGCCGCACGACGTGCTGCCCGACGTCGCCTCGGTCTGGAACTGCTTGCTGGCGCCTTGCAGCAGTCCGGCCAGCGGCGACTGCCCGGCCGAGGCCTTGACTTCGTGGGTTGCCGTACTGTTGGTCTCAGGCGCCAGCGCGGTCGACCATTTGCCCAGGAGGGTGGTGGTTGCCGAACTGGTCGTCGGCGCGGCGGTCATCGCGATCACCGAGGCCCCGGTCGTCGCGCTCTGAGAGGCGTTATAGCCGAAGCCGCGCAGCACGTACATGACCTGCGGCGAATACGGTACGAAGCCGGCATTGGTCGGCGTCGTGCCGAACCCGCCGACATTGGGTTTCGAGTAATAGTAGTTGACGCTGACCCCGCCAACCTCGTATTGCCCCAGCGAGAAGGTGGTGTAGGGGTTGGACGTGGACGGTCCGCCATAGGTGACGAACGCGCCTGGATACCCATATGTGGACGGGATGTACAGGACGTCGTTGATGTTCGCGTCATCGCTCGACGCGCCGATCTGCATGTACGGCGACGTCGACAAGGTCGACTTGCCATACAGGCTCGCCATGGCCGAGCAATTGGCGTTGAGACTTCCGGTGCCGGTGGACGAACTGGTGTTGTAGCCGTAGCAGGGGTTGGCGACGTAGCGATTGCCGGCCGATTCGGTGCTGGTGAACGTGAAGTTCTTCCCCGCCGGCGACATGTAGTAGACCCAAGTCGAATTTTCGCTCAACCCGCTCGTGCTGTAATCCTCGAGCGCGAAATTCATGGTCGACACATACTGCTGGATGACGCCATTGATGCCGGCCTTGGCGACGTTGAGCCGGCTCGCGCTGTTGTCGTACTCGGTCGACCCGCTGATCGCCGTGTACGTGGCCTGCCCCGCGGCGTTGGCCGCCGCCACCGGCGGCGTGAAGCCCGCGGGAACCGTGTAGTTCGTCGGCGACGAACTGTCGGCCAGGTTCGTGTAGCTCGACGAGAGCACACCCGAGCCGGTCATGATCGCGCCCGAGAGGTCACCGTCCATCGATTCGGAATTGCCGATCGCGATCACGACCTGCGGGCCGACCAGCGCCGTGGCGCCGTACGCAGGGGCTTCGCACAGCGGCGATGCCAGCAGGTTCGCGGCGACGAAGGCGACGACCGCGGCATGGAGCTTGGGTATCTTCATGATGGCCTCAACTCGAAGGCGTGCACAGCTTGAAGACGGTCTCGGTGTTCGCCGAGGTCACGCCGGACGATTCGGTGATGTGCAGGAAGATGTCGTAATAGGTCGCGGTGAATCCGGTGTTGCCGCAACTGTAGGCGTCGGTCGGAAGGTTGGTCGGTACGACCACGACCAGCGCCTGTGTGCCGCCGGGAAGCGCGGCCGGTGCCGGCGAAACGGCGGAGACCATGTCGGAAAGCGTGTCGCACTGGCCCGCGCCCTGGCACGACGACCAGAATCCGGCGTTGGCGCCGCTCGAGGCCCCCGGAGGCGCCCAGGGCGTGGCGCTGGGTATGTAGAACCAGCTCTTGCTGCTGGCCGAAAGCTCGAGCGGGATGTTGCCGCCGCTTTGCGCGGTCTGGATGACGGCCTCTTCGGCCTGGCGCAGGGCGAGATCGCCGAATTGCACGTCGCGTTGGCGCTGCGCGATATTGCCCAGAGTCGTCACCTGGAGGAACATGCCGCGCATGACGATCAGCGCGCCGAACAGCAGCATGGTCAGCGCGACCAGCACGATGAGCAAGGTGAAACCCCGGGCGCGCCGCGATGCGCCTGGCGTCAGTGCGCCCATAGCTGGTTCCTCATCGCGACTTCGGACTCGACGACCGAGAAGCGGTCGTGCGTTTCACCGGCTTGCGGCGTGTACGCGGTGAACGCGTCGTTGCCCGCGCCAGCCGGGCTTTGCACGGCGATCGACGCCGGTGCCTGGTAGCTCGGGTCGCCGTGCAGCGTGCGGGCGACGATCGCGAACAGCACGCTGCGCACGTCGCCGGTGTAGCCGCCCGTGACCACGTCGGGCCACGACAGGTAGTTGGTCACCGCGCCCGAGCTGGTTTCGTCGACGCCGTACAGCGCCTGCAGGCTGACGACCCCGGCGGCGACCGCCGACGGGTTGGATTCGCCGGGGACGCTGGCCAGCGTGTCGTCGGCGCCGTTGATCACCGCGCGCATCAGCACCGGGTACGTCCCGCCCGATCCGTTCGAATAGGCGCCGACGTAGTAGACGACGGTCTGGTCGACGCTCGACGATTGCGCACCGGGGTCGCTGAGGCGGCCCAGGATCAGATTCGAATTGGTCAGCGTGCCCAGCCCGAAGCTGCTGATCAGCGTCTGGAAGCCCGCGTAACCCGAAGTCGGGAACAGCGTGCTGCCGGTGCTCGCGATGTACGTCTGTTGCGGGGTTCCGCCGATTCCGATTTGCGTGACGGGAACGCGCAGACACAGGTTCACGCCGCCGTCGACGATGCGCAGCAGTGTCGAGTCGCCGACCGTGATGCCGGTGGTCGTCGACAGAGGCAATTCGGTGCTGACGACGGACCCGGCGCCGCCCTGCATCGCCGCGGTGATGTTCTGCACGACGTACAGCGTGGCGTTGCCGCTGCTCGTCGGCTGGATCGCCGTGGCGGCGCCGTTGACCGCGATCATCTGGGTGACGATGCCGCTGCCCGTCGGCGGGTACGACGTCGGCGACGGCGTACCGCTGGGCAGCGACGAACTCGTCGGCAGCGACACCGGCTGCGTCGAGGACGATGCCGGGTACTGGATGAAGGCCGTTGTCGACAAGGCGCTGTCGTAGGCAAGCACCGCGGTGCAGGATTGCGTGACGTCGCCGTTCATGAAGCCGGCGTTGCCCAGATCGGCGCCCAGCAGGTCGAGCGCGGTGCCGACCTGGTTGTCGCGGTTGCCGACGTCGCCGACCCGGATGTTCTGCTTGGACAGGCTGGCCTGGATGCCCAGCACGCCGATGACGAAAATCGAGGCGACGACGACGACGACCAGCAGCTCGATCAGCGTGAAGCCCGGCTGCGGATGTCGTGGGGAGCGCGGTCGGCGGGGCATCGCAGGTCTCGTCAGTAGCCGAGCTGGTACTGCGCGGTCGTCGAGCGCGTGTTGATCGGGCCGCCCCCCGGAGCGTTGTTCCAGGTCATGCTCAGGGTGACGCCGCAGATCACGTTGCTGCTGCTCACGCTGCACGGGTCGCCGAGAGCGTCGGTTCCGGTGGTGATCGCCACGCTGGCGCCGGGCAGTTGCATCTGGGGGTTGGCGAAGATGTTGGTCAGCCACGGCTGCAACGCGCCGGGCGCGCTGGTGTAGTTGCTCTGCGTGTAGGAGGTCGTCGCCGAAGTGCCGAGCGCGTTGACGACCGCCGCCGGGTTGGCCTGCAGAGTCGCCCAGAACTGGTTTTCGATCGCCGCGGTGTCGATCACACTCTGGTTGCTCGTCGCCACCGGGATCAACCTGGCGTAGATTTCGGCCACGCCGAGCATGCCGAGCGCGAACACGACGAGCGCGATCAGCACTTCGATCAGCGTGAACCCGCGGCACGCGGGGGCGGCGCGCGCGTTCATGACGCGGTGTTGGCGTTCATCACGACGGCACCCGAGGACAGGATCTGCAGCGTCCAGCTCTGGCCCTCGGTGGTCGACACCATCACGTTCGCCGACGTGCTGATGAAGCCGCGGCTGTCGAAAACCAACGCCAGCGAAGTTGACTGGCTGCCGTTGATGGCACAGGTTGCGCCCTGGTATTCGGCGCTGGACTGGGCGGCGCTCAGCGAGTGCGCCAGATCCTGCGACGTGGAGTTCACGTCGGTCGCCGCGACGAAGTTGTTGCTGGTGTCGACCGAGCCGACCTGCGTGGTCCAGGTGCAGCCGGGGCCGATCGCCATGTGCAGCGCGTCGCCCGTCGTCGCAGCCTGCGCGCGCGCCCAGGCGACGTCCTGCGCGAGCCGGTTGGGCAGCCTGGCCACGCGCGCCGACTGCAAGGAGGCGTACATCCTGGGCATGGCAATCGCGGCCATGATGGCAAACAGGGCCATGGTGACCGCCAGTTCGATCAGCGTGAAGCCGCCCGGCGCGCGCGAGCGACGGTGCAGCATCAGCAATCTCCGCTCTGGTCGCGAACCCAGCAGGTTGCGGCATTGCTGGGCAGGACCCAGCCGCTGGGCACCTGCACCGTCGCGCGCGTGCCGTCCTGATTGATCGTGTAGGTCAGCGCGTGGCCCGCGGTCAGGTCGCTCGACGTGCCCGTCGCGGTGGCGGTGAAGGCGTTGGCGTTGCTGCTGCTGGTCGTGCAGGTGAACGTGAAATATTGGCTGGTCGGCAAATTGGCGGAGGCGCAGGGATAGGGGTCGGGCGTGTTCGACGAGGTCACGTCGAGGTAGCTCCGGTTGTCCTGGTAGTACTGCTGCATCGCCAGGTTGATCGAAGTCAGGCTGGAGAATGCGTCGGCCAGCTTGCCGCGCGTGACGTATTTCTCGTACGCTGGAATCGCAACCCCGGCGAGTATGGCGACAATCGCCACGGTGATCATCAACTCGATCAGGGTGAATCCTCGGGTCCGCTTCATCGAATGTAGGCTCCTGTCGCGTCAACTCCGGGCGCGAATGATTATGCCCCAAAGCCGGCAGGGCGTGGCCGTGAATGTCGCGATTTGGTGAATCCGGCGACGATTCGAACCATGCGTCGAACACCGCGGCGCCGGCGGCGCGCTCAACCGGCCTGCGCGTCGCCGACGCGCTGCAGCAGCCAGTCCTGCAGCCGCTGCTGCGCGGCGCGGCGCTGCGGCGACGGCTCCGAGGCGTGCACCACCGCGTGCCAGCGCGCGGCTTCGTCGTGGCCTCCGGCGCGCAGCAGCGCGGTCAGCGGGCAGTCCTCGTAGCCGAGCGGGTAGTGGCCGTGCTCGGCGTGCAGGTGGAACCACTGGTAGGCCAGCGCGCCGAGCCAGCTGTGCAGCGCGCCGTCGCGCCGCCACGGGTGCGGGCCGTGGCTGTGCCAGACGGCGAAGTCGGCCGCCGGCATCGGCCGCGCCACGACGTAGCCCTGCACGTAGCGCGCGCCGAGCATCGCGACGGCCTCGGCGACCGCGTCGCTCTCGACGCCTTCGACGACGACTTCGCGCTCGAAATCAGCGCCGATCTGGACGATGGTGCGTATCAGGCTCAGGATCTTGATCGGCGAGCGCAGGATTTCCCGGGTGATTCCTTGGTCGACCTTGATCACGTCGAACGGCAGGCTGGCCAGACGCAGCAGGCTGCTGTAGCCGGCGCCGAGGTCGTCGATCGACAGCCGCACGCCCAGGCGCACCAGCGCGTCGATGGCCTCGTCGCGCCGGTGTTCGTCGAACTCCTGCGACTCGACCAGCTCCAGCGTCAGCTGCGCCGGGGCGATGCGTTCGCGGCGCAGCGCCTCCTCGACCCAGCGCGCGCAGTCCGGGTGGACCAGGGTCGACGGCGGCAGGTTGACGCTCAGCGCGATGTCCAG
>JAJZHS010000232.1 GCA_021798395.1 Pseudomonadota bacterium | reverse complement strand
GCTCGACCGGCTTGACCTCCTCCTCGACCTCCGACTTTTCCTGGGTCGCCGGATCGGTGACCTTGTACTTGATCTTCTTGACGGTCGAGGGTTCCTGCAGGCGCTCCTCTTCCCGTGCGATCTCCCGCTCGGACTTCTCCAGCTCCGCGGTGTTCGCGGCCAGGTCCTTCTCGATCCCGCGCAGCAAAATCCCCACATTGTCCCCGGCCATCGCGTCGTCGAGCACCTTCCGGAACATCTCAAGCCCCGTCACCACCGACTTGATCGTCGGCTTGATGGGCGGTCAGAAGCCAGGTGCAGCCGAGGGCGCGCGCGGCATCGAACAGCACGGCGTAGCGTGCCTCGCGCGCGCGCTCCTCGACGCTGTCGCCGCGGGCGGCCGAAACCCGCGCCGGCAGCACCCGCAACGCCACGCCCCAGTGCGCGCACAGCGCCTGCGCGTGCGTGCGAAAGCGCGCAGCATCGGACTGCAAGCCGTGGTCGACGTGCAGCGCGCGCAGCCGCTGCGGCCCCCACAGGCGCAGCGCGGCGACGAGCAGCGCGGTCGAGTCGGCGCCGCCGCTGAACGCCAGCGCAACCGGGTCATCGGCACCGATGCCGTGCGCGCCGGCGAACCCGCGCAGCGCGTGCAGCGCCGCGCCTGCGTCGAGTTCGCGCCACGGTGGCGCGGGCATGCGCTGCGGGCCGCTCAACCCGCCTTGGTGTCCTGGAACCGGCCGAACGCGCACAGGCGCGCATAGCGCTGCCTGACCAGTTCGGCTGGCTTGACGTCCTGGAACTGACGCAGGCTTTCGCCGAGTGCGCGCTTGAGCGCCGCACCCATCGCCTGCGGATCGCGATGCGCGCCGCCGATCGGCTCGCTGACGATCTTGTCGACCAGTCCCAGCGCCTTGAGCCGGTGCGCGGTCAGGCCCAGCGCCTCGGCCGCGTCGGCCGCGCGCTCGGCGCCCTTCCACAGGATCGACGCGCAGCCCTCGGGCGAAATCACCGAGTACACCGCGAACTGCAGCATCAGCACGTGGTCGGCGACCGCGATCGCCAGCGCCCCGCCCGACCCGCCTTCGCCGATGATGGTCGAGACGATCGGCACCTGCAGCTGCGCCATTTCGAAAATGTTGCGCCCGATCGCTTCGGACTGGTTGCGCTCTTCGGCGTCGATTCCCGGGTAGGCGCCCGGGGTGTCGACGAACGAGAACACCGGCAGGCCGAATTTCTCGGCCAGTTTCATCAGCCGCAGCGCCTTGCGGTAGCCCTCGGGCTTGGTCATGCCGAAGTTGCGTGCCGCGCGCTCCTTGGTGTCACGCCCCTTCTGGTGGCCGATGACCATGCACGACTGGCCGTTGAAGCGCGCCAGGCCGCCGACGATCGACAGGTCGTCGGCGAAGTGGCGGTCACCGTGCAGTTCGTGGAAGTCGGTGAACAGCTGCGCGACGTAGTCCAGCGTATATGGCCGCTGCGGATGTCGTGCAATCTGCGTGACCTGCCACGGCGACAGCTTCGCGTACAGATCCTTGGTCAGCTGCAGGCTCTTCTTCTGCAGTCTGCTGATCTCCTCGGAAATGTCCACCGCCGACTCGTCCTGCACATAGCGCAGTTCCTCGATCTTGGTTTCCAGCTCGGCGACCGGCTGTTCGAACTCGAGAAAGACCTTTTTGCTCATGAGGCGACCCCAATGCTCTGGCGCCCGCGAAGCGGGCCCGGCCAGGTCGGCTGCATCGGCCGCCCGGCTGCTTCGATGTTCAGTACGCGACCGCGATCGCGTCGAGACTGCGCCAAATATACCAAGTGCCGACCGAGCGCCAGGGCGCCCAGGCCTGCGCCACCTCGCGCAGGTCGCTGCGCGTGACCGCCTCGCCGGAGAAATAGCTCTGGCTGATCCCGCGCTGCAGGCCGATGTCGTCGAGCGGAAGCACGTCCGGGCGCAGCAGGTGGAACATCAGGAACATCTCGGCGGTCCAGCGTCCGATGCCGCGGATCGCGACCAGCTCGCCGATGATCGCCTCGTCGTCCATGGCCGCCCATTGCGCGGGGTGCACCTGGCCGGCATCGAATCGGCCCGCCAGGTCGCGCAGGTACTCGCACTTGCGCTGCGACAGCCCGCAGCCGCGCAGCGCGGCGACCTCCTGCGCCAGCACCCGGGTCGGCGTGACGCTGCCGACGCAGGCCGCGAAACGATCCCACACCGATTGCGCGGCCTTGACCGAGATCTGTTGCCCGACCACCGAGCGCGCCAGCGTCTGGAACGCGTCGCCGCGGCTTTGCAGCCCGGCGTGCCCGTGCCGCGGGATCAGCCGGCGCATGACGCGGTCCGTGCGCATCAGTTCGGCGCAGGCCTCGTCCCAGTAGATCGGCCGCGGGTCGTCGGCCTGGGCACGCGCGGTCGTCATGCCTGCCGCCATACGGTGACCCCGCCGGGCTTGTCCTCCAGCGCGATGCCGCGCTGGGCCAGCTCGGCGCGGATCGCGTCGGCCAGCGCGTAGTCACGCTCCGCCTTGGCCCGGCTGCGGCGTTGCAACTGCTGCTCGACCCATGCGGCGTCGAGCGCGGCCGCGCCGGCCTGCAGGAATTGCTGCGCCGGCTGCTGCAGCAGGCCCAGCGCCGCACCGAGGCCGCGCAGCAGCGCGGCTTGCCGCGCATCGCCGGTGCGGTTGACTTCGCCCGCCAGCTCGAACAGCACCGCAAGCGCTTCGGGAGTATTGAAATCGTCGTCCATCGCGGCGCCGAAGCGCTGCGCCAGCGGATGCGACCAATCGACCGTGCCGGGCACGTCGCCGCAGGCCCGCAGCGCCGTGTACAGCCGTGCCAGCGCGTGCCGCGCATCGCGCAGGTTGTCGTCGCTGTAATTCAACGGACTGCGGTAATGCGCGCGGATGATGAAAAAACGCACCGTTTCGGCGTCGAAACGCTGCAGCACGTCGCGGATGGTGAAAAAGTTGCCCAGCGACTTGGACATCTTCTCGTCGTCGACGCGCACGAAACCGTTGTGCATCCAGAGGTTGACGAACGGGCCGCCGTTGGCCCCCTCGGACTGCGCGATCTCGTTCTCGTGGTGCGGAAACTGCAAGTCGGCGCCTCCGCCGTGGATGTCGAAATGCGGGCCGAGCAGCGCACAGCTCATCGCCGAGCATTCGATGTGCCAGCCTGGGCGCCCGGGGCCCCAAGGCGAGGCCCAGCGCACGTCGTCGGGCTCGTCGGGCTTGGCGTGCTTCCAGAGCACGAAATCCAGCGGGTCGCGCTTGGCAGCGTCGATCTCGACCCGTTCGCCGGCGTGCAACTCGTCCAGCGCCTTGCCGGACAGCCGGCCGTAGCCGGCGAACGCGCGGACCGCGAAATCGACGTCGCCAGCCGCGTCCCGGTAGGCCAGTCCGCGCTCGAGCAGACGTCCGATCATCGCCTGCATCGGTGCGATGTAGTCGGTGGCGCGCGGTTCGGCGTCGGGGCGCTCGATGCCCAGCGCGTCGGCGTCCTCGTGCAGCGCGGCGATGAAGCGGTCGGTCAATGCGCGCACGCCGACACCGGCCTCGACGGCGCGGCGAATGATCTTGTCGTCGACGTCGGTGATGTTGCGCACGTAGGTCACGCGCAGACCGCGCGCGCGCAGCCAGCGCTGCACGATGTCGAACACAGCCATGACCCGCGCGTGCCCGAGGTGGCAGTAGTCGTAGACCGTCATGCCGCACACATACATGCGGACATGGCCCGGCTCGATGGGAACCAGCGGCTCCTTGCGACGCGTCAGAGTGTTGTAGATCGAAAGGTTCATACGGCGTGTGCGGTGCGCGGGACGACCGGGCCGAGGCGCGGCGCCGGCGCGCACGCTCCATGCGACCCGATGCGCTGTGGATAAAATCAAAAACTTAGCACAGCCCGAAGGCCCCCGAACCATGCCCGATGTCCTCCACGTGCGCCGCCCGTATTCCACCCCGAAACTGTCGCGACTGGTCGTGGCCTTGAGCCTGATCGCCGCGGGCACGTTCGGCTCGCTGGCCCAGGCCGCACGCGCCGACGGTTTGTCCCAGGTCCAGCAACTGGCCAACGAGGGGCACCTCGCGCAGGCCCAGGACCGGCTCGACGGGCTGATCGCCGCCCATCCGAAGGATCCCCAGTACCGCTTCCTGCGCGGCGTGCTGTTGACCGAGCAGCACAAGATCACCGAAGCCATTCAGGTCTTCACCCAGATCACCGAGGAGTTCCCCGAGCTGCCCGAGCCGTACAACAATCTCGCCGTGCTCTACGCCCAGCAGGGCCAGTACGACAAGGCGCGCAACGCGCTCGAAATGGCGATCCGGACCAATCCGAGCTACGCGACCGCGTTCGAGAACCTCGGCGACGTCTACGCGAAACTGGCCAGCGAGTCGTACCAGCGCGCGCTGCAGCTCAATCCCGGCGACGCCGGCGCCACGCAAGCCAAGCTGTCGTTGATCCGGCAGCTGTTCTCCAGCGAGCAGCGCCAGGCGGTGACCGTGGCCTCGGCAGCACCGTCGAAGCCGGCGGCCGCGACGCCGCCGGCGCCGAGCCCCGTCGCCCCGGCGCCGAAGCCCGTCGCCCCGGCGCCCAAGCCCGTCGCCCC
>JAJZHS010000231.1 GCA_021798395.1 Pseudomonadota bacterium | reverse complement strand
GGGTAGGCGATCGCGATCAGCAGTGCGGCGAACGACAGCTCGATGGTCAAGGTGTTGGTGAGCAGCACCAGGCCGAACGCGGCCAGCGCGAGCACGGCGCCGACCGCCAGCGCCTCGCGCTTGCTCAGCGCGCCGCTCGTCACCGGGCGGCGCGCGGTACGGCGCACGTGGCGGTCGAAATCGGCGTCGGCGACGTCGTTGACGGTGCAGCCGGCCGAGCGCATCAGCACCGTTCCCAGCGTGAACACGGCCAGCAGCTTCCAGCCCGGGAACCCGCCGGCGGCCAGCCACAGCGCGGCCAGCGTCGGCCACAGCAGCAGCAGCCAGCCCGCGGGGCGGTTCCAGCGGATGAGGTCCAGCCACAGGCGGACACGCGCGGCGACGCGCTGGGCGCTCGCGTTCACGTCAGTGCGCCGTGGCGCCCTTCGGGAAATAGTTCTTTTCGGCCAGCGCCTCGTAGAGCGGCGGCGTGAACATCGCCGAGATGCGCGTCGCCAGCAGCGCGGTGGCCATCATCGGGATGACCATGCTGCTGCCATTGGTCATTTCCATCACGATGACGAACGACGTCAGCGGCGACTGCGTCACCGCGGCCAGGTAGCCGGCCATGCACAGCGCGATCAGCGCAGCCATCGGCGCGGCGCCGAACAGCGCGTGCACCCACTGCGCCAGGCCGGCGCCGATCGACAGCGACGGCGAGAACAGGCCGCCCGGAATCCCGAGCATGTAGCTGACGACCATCGCCGCCCACTTGGTCAGCGCGTAGGCCTGGCTCAGCGGCGCCGCGCCCTCGAGCAGGTGGCGCGCCTGGTCGTAGCCGCTGCCCCAGGTCTGGCCGCCGGTGGCCACGCCCAGCGCGGCGATGGCCAGGCCGAGGACCAGCGCGTAGACCAGCGGCCGCTTGACGCGCGCCTCGCGCAGCGGGCGCGGCATCCAGACCTCGGGGTGCAGCAGCGCCCAGTTGAACGCGGCGCCGAGCAGACCGCACAGCACCGAGGTCAGCAGCACCGGCAGGATCAGGCCGGCGCCGACCTGCTGCGGCACGCTGATTTCGCCGAAATACAGGTAGTTGCCTGCCAGCGCCAGCGAGGTCAGGCCCGAGAACACGACCGCGGTGATCATGGTGCCGTTGGTGCGGCTCTGGAAGTCGCGCGCGAGCTCTTCGATGGCGAAGATCACCCCCGCCAGCGGGGTGTTGAACGCGCCCGACAGTCCAGCCGCCGCGCCGGCCAGCAGCAGCGGGCGTTCGAGGCGGCTGCCGCGGTGCGGGTAGAAACGCCGGGTCTCGGCCATGATGCCGGCGCCGATGTGCACCGTCGGCCCTTCGCGGCCGATGGTCATGCCGCCGAGAAAACCGATCAGCGAAACGAACAGCTTGCCGAAAATCACCCGCAGTCCGAACAGCCGGCGCATCAGCGTCTCGTCGCGCGGCGCGTGCAGCGCCGCGATCACCTGCGGGATTCCGCTGCCCTCCGAGCCGCCGAACCAGCGCCGGGTCAGGTACACGGCAAGCACCGAGCACGCCGGCGTGATCAGGAACGCGAGCCAGGCGCGGCCCTTGATCAAGCCGAGGAACACCTCGTAGACGTCGTTGCTCCATTGCGCGTAGAGCACCGCGACCAGGCCGACGAGCAGCGCGCCGCCCCACGGCAGGCCGTACTGCAGCATGACGCGGCGGCCGCGCGCGTACGCGGTGCGGCCCAGAACACGGCGCGCCCAGGGTTGCTCGCGGCGCGCCTGCGGCGCGCTTGCCGCGGCATCTTCAGAAGGATTCTCGTCGTGCTCGGGGATGAGGTTCGGTTCCATCCACGAAATAATAGGCCGGCGCGGCTCGGCGCCGGCGCGATACCGGACCGCGCGGCTGCCGCCCGGGCGCGCAGCGACCCCGGCCGGAGAAGGAATCGGTTCTGGTGAAATATCCTGAAACCTGTATTGGTTAATTCTCCCATTGCGCATCATGGTTTTTACGGCGTAGGATGCGGGAAAACCATTAAGAGCCCCGCGTGCGTGCCCGGCGCGGACGAGTGTGTCTTTGCCGTCATTTCCCCCACTTCACATTCCATCATGCGTCCGCTCCACCAGATGTCCCTTCCGGAAAAGCTCCTGCACACCGGATTCATCATCCTCGCCTGTTTCGGCATGCTGTCAGCCGAGCTGTACCTGTTCGTCACCCACACTGGCCTCGACGGCAAATCGGGCGTGACGGTGAAGGACATCCAGATTTCGTATTACGGCGACCGCTCGTCGAGCAAGATCCAGAGCGTGCTTCCGACCATGCTGACCAACGCCGGCGTCGACAAGGCGCAGTGGCCCGCGATCGAGAAGACGATCGACCACTGGGTGCAGAACGGCCAGACCGAGGCCGAGTACACGGCGAAGATCAAGCCGATCGTCGACGCGCATTGCATGATGTGCCACAGCGTCGCGATGAGCAAGCAGCTGCACAACCCGCCGCTGGCGACTTACAACGACCTGAAGAAGGTCGCGCAGATCAACACCGGGATGACCATCAACCAGATGCTGATGGGCGGAATGGTGCACCTGACGATGCTCGGCGTGATCTTCTGGATCGCTGGCTGGCTGTTCGTGCGCACCCGCGTCACCGCGGGGTTGAAGGGGCTGCTGGTCATCGTTCCGTTCCTCGGCATGCTGCTCGACTTCTCGGGCTGGTTCGCGACCCACTACAACCCGGCGTTCGCCTGGATGGTGCTGATCGGCGGCGCGCTGTCGTGCCCGATCGCCGCGCTCGAACTGGTCGGCGCCTTCTTCGACATGTGGGTCGGGCTGCCCGGCTTCCTGTCGAGCAAGTCGGCATCCTGATCGGGCAGCTGCCGCGCGCACGCCGCGCGGCAGCCGCTTCTCCAAGGCCGGTCGCTGACCGGCCTTTTTGCTGCGCGCCATCGGCGCGCGCCACCTAGAATCAGCCGATGCCCGATACCCGACCGCCCCAGGCTCCCGCTCCCGTGCACGTCGTCGTGCTGGCCGCCGGCAAAGGCACGCGCATGCAGTCGGCGCGGCCCAAGGTGCTGCAGCCGCTGGCCGGCCGCGCGCTGCTCGCGCACGTGCTCGACACCGCGGCGCGGCTCGACGCGCAGCGCCGCATCGTCGTCGTCGGACACGGCGCCGGGCAGGTGCAGGCCGCGTTCGCCGACGCCGCGCTGCACTTCTGCCTGCAGCAGCCGCAGCTCGGCACCGGCCACGCGGTGCGGCAGGCCGCGGCCTGGTTCGACGACGACGCTGTGGTGCTGGTGCTGTACGGCGACGTGCCGCTGGTGCGCGCGGCGACGCTGCAGCCGCTGCTCGATGCGGCGCGCGCCGGGGCTCTCGGGCTGCTCAGCGTCGAACTCGACGACCCCAGCGGCTACGGGCGCATCGTGCGCGACGCCGCGGGGCAGGTGCAACGCATCGTCGAGCACAAGGACGCCAGCGGCGCCGAGCGGGCGATTCGCGAAGTCAACACCGGAATCCTGGCCGCGCCCGGCGCGCAGCTGCGGCGCTGGGTCGCGGCCCTGCGCGACGACAACGCGCAGCGCGAGTACTACCTGACCGACGTGGTCGCGCTGGCGCGCGCCGACGGCGTCGCGGTGCACGCCAGCGTGGCCGCGCGCGCCGACGAGACCCTGGGCGTCAACGACCGCGCGCAGCTCGCCGCGCTGGAGCGCATCGTGCAGCGGCGCAACGCCGACGCGCAACTGGCGGCCGGGGTCACGCTGGCCGATCCGGCGCGCTTCGACGTGCGCGGCGAACTGCGCTGCGGGCGCGACGTGTTCATCGACGTCGGCTGCGTGTTCGAAGGCGTGGTCGAACTCGGCGACGGCGTGGTCGTCGGCGCGCATTGCGTGCTGCGCGACTGCAGCCTCGGCGCGGGCACCCGCGTCGAGGCGTTCTCGCACGTCGACGGTGCGCGTTGCGGCGACGACGCGCGCATCGGCCCCTACGCCCGGCTGCGCCCCGGCACCGAGCTTGCCGACGCCGTGCACGTGGGCAACTTCACCGAAGTGAAGAACAGCACCCTGGGACACGCGAGCAAGGCCAACCACCTCAGCTACGTCGGCGACGCGACGGTCGGCGCGCGCGTCAACATCGGCGCCGGAACCATTACCTGCAACTACGACGGCGCCCACAAGCACCGCACGGTGATCGACGACGACGTGTTCATCGGCTCGGACACCCAGCTGGTCGCTCCGGTGCACGTCGGCGCCGGCGCCACGCTGGGCGCCGGGACCACGCTGACGCGCGACGCGCCGGCGCAGCAGCTCACCGTATCACGCGCGCGCCAGGTGTCGCTGGCCGGCTGGAAGCGCCCGCGCAAGGGCGGCCAACAAGAGGGTTGATCGATGTGTGGAATCGTCGGCGCCGCTGCGCGCCATGACATCGTCGGCACGCTGCTCGAAGGCCTGCAGCGGCTGGAGTACCGGGGCTACGACTCGTGCGGGCTGGCGGTGCTCGACGGCGGCGCGGTGCGGCGCTTGCGCACCACGCAGCGCGTGGCCGATCTGCGCGCGCAGGCCGCTGGACTGACGGCGTCGACCGGCATCTGCCACACGCGCTGGGCCACGCACGGCGCCCCGGCCACG
>JAJZHS010000011.1 GCA_021798395.1 Pseudomonadota bacterium | reverse complement strand
CTCCGGCTCCGGCTCCGGCTCCGGCTCCGGCTCCGGCTCCGGCTCCGGCTCCGGCTCCGGCTCCGCGGCCGAGCGCCCGATCCGCCGCCGTCCAGCCCGCGGGCACGCGTCCGGCGGTCGCCGCCGCCGCGCAGAGCGGCACGCAAAACGCCGCGGCGCAAGCCGCGGTCGCGCAGGCGCTGCACGCCTGGGCCGGCGCGTGGGCGGCGAAGAATCTCGCCGCGTACTTCGCCGCGTACGCTCCCGATTTCGCGCCGGGCGTCACCCACGCCGCGTGGATGGCCGCGCGCCGCGCCAACATCGTCGACAAGGCGTCGATCCAGGTCGACATCACGGGGCTCGTCGTCCGTGTCGCGGGCAACAGCGCCCGCGCGCGGTTCATCGAGCACTACCACGCCGGCGCGATCGATTTCACCGGCGTCAAGCACATGCAGCTGCAGCGCACCGGCGGCCGCTGGCTCATCGTCGGCGAGCAGTGAGCGCCCCCAGGTCCGGGCTGCGCCCGGCCCGGCTGGCCGCCCCCGGCTGGCCGCGCGTCAGCCCTCGCGCAGCGGCAGCCCGGCGTCGGCCTTGACTTCGCGCAGCACGATGCTCGAGCGCACGTGCGCGACTCCGGGCAGGCGGAAGATGCGTTCCTGCAGGAAGCGGTCGTAGCTCTCGATGTCGCGGGTCATCACCGTCAGCAGGTAGTCGGCCTGCCCGGTGGTCGACAGGCAGCGGACGACTTGCGGCAGCGCGACGACCGCGCGCTCGAACTGCTCGACCACGGCGTCGCTGTGCGGGTTCAGATTGACTTCGGCAACGACCAGCAGCTTGAGTCCGACGCGCACGCGGTCGACCCGCGCGGTGTAGCCGCGGATCACGCCGGCGGCTTCCATGTCCTTGACGCGCTTCCAGCACGGTGTCGTCGACAGCCCGATGGCGTCGGACAGCTGCTGCATGGTCTGGCGCGCGTCGCGCTGCAGTTCCTCGAGGATGCGCAGCGCGTACGAGTCGAGAACGATATTTTCCGGCATTGCTTTGAGCGGAAAGGAAATTTTCCGAATTCTGGCAAAAAAGCTTCTTCTTGGGAAACATTTTCGCCATTGCGCGAACTATGCTTTTTCATGCATCCATCGGGAGAAGGCTATGCCAGCCAACGCAGCACGTCCCTATCGGCTCGACGACGCGCTGTGGGCGCAACACGGGCGCGTGTTCCTCAGCGGCACGCAGGCGCTGGCCCGGCTGCCGCTGATGCAGCGCGCGCGCGACGCCGCGCGCGGGCTCGACAGCCGTGGCTTCGTCAGCGGCTACCGCGGCTCGCCTCTGGGCGGACTCGACCAGGCGATCTGGAGCGCGGGCGCCGAGTACGCGGGACACGGCGTGCGCTTCGTACCGGCGGTCAACGAGGAACTGGCAGCGACCCAGGTGCTGGGTACCCAGCGCGTCGAGTCGGATCCACAACGCAGCGTCGACGCGGTGTTCGCGCTGTGGTACGGCAAGGGCCCGGGGGTCGACCGCGCCGGCGACGCGATCAAGCACGGCAACGCGTACGGCGCGTCGCCGCGCGGCGGGGTGCTGGTCGTCGCCGGCGACGACCATGGCTGCGTGTCGTCGTCGATGCCCCACCAGAGCGATCTGCTGTTCGAGGCCATGCGCATGCCGGTGCTGGCACCGGCCGATGTCGGCGAGTATCTGGAGTTCGGCCTGTACGGCTGGGAACTGTCGCGCTACAGCGGCAACTGGGTCGGTTTCACCGCGCTGTCCGAAGTCGTCGAGAGCCGCGCCAGCGTCGACCTCGACGCCGTCGCCGAGCGCGTCGCGGCGTGGCGCGACGCCGACGCGGTGCGCGCGCTCAGCGGCCACCGGCCGCCGCCCGACGGCTTGCATTATCGCTGGCCGGATCTGCCGTCGCTGCGCATCGAGACGCGGCTGAGCGACAAGCTCGACGCGGTGGCCGCGTTCGCCCGCGTCAACAGCATCGACCGCGACATCGTCGCGTGCGCCGACGCGCGGGTCGGCATCGTCACCTGCGGCAAGGCGCACCACGATCTGATGGAAGCGCTGCGCAGGCTCGAGATCACGCCGCAGATGCTGGCCGGCGCCGGGGTGCGCATCTACAAGGTCGGGCTGTCGTTTCCGCTGGAAATCAGCCGCATGCGCGCGTTCACCCAGGGACTGCGCGAGGTGCTGGTGGTCGAGGAGAAGGCGCCGGTGGTCGAGGCGCAGCTGCGCGCGCTGCTGTACAACGACGCGCAGCGGCCGGTCATCGTCGGCAAGCGCGACGCCGCCGGCGCGCCGCTGGTGGCCGCCGACGGCGAATTGCGTCCTTCGCGACTGATCGGGCTGCTCGCCGACTGGCTGGTGCGGCACTTTCCCGACCACGCCACGTTCAACGATCACCGGCGGCACGTGCCGGACTTCACGCCGCCGGCGCTTCCGAGCAACGCAGCCGACGGCGTGCGCCGGTTGCCGTATTTCTGCGCCGGCTGCCCGCACAACACGTCGACGCGGGTTCCCGAAGGCGCGCACGCGCAGGCTGGAATCGGCTGCCATTTCATGGCCAGCTGGATGCAGCGCGACACCGTCGGGCTGATCCAGATGGGCGGCGAGGGCGTCGACTGGGTGTCGCACGCGCTGTTCACGCGCGAGCCGCACGTGTTCCAGAACCTGGGCGACGGCACCTACTACCACTCCGGCTACCTGGCGATCCGCCAGGCCGTCGCCGCGCGCGCGACGATGACCTACAAGATCCTGGCCAACGACGCGGTGGCGATGACCGGCGGCCAGCCGGTCGACGGGCGCCTGAGCGTCGACGCGATCGCGCGCCAGGTCGAGAGCGAGGGCGTGGCGCACGTCGCGGTGGTGTCCGACGCGATCGGCAAGTACCGCGCCCAGCGCAGTCGCTTCCCGGCGGCGACGACGTTCCACGATCGCGCCGAACTCGACGCGGTCCAGCGCCGTTTGCGTGCGACCCCGGGCGTGACGGTCCTGATCTACGAGCAGACCTGCGCCGCCGAGCTGCGCCGGCGCCGCCGGCGCGGCGAAGCGCCCGATCCGGCGCGCCGGCTGTACATCCACGACGCGGTCTGCGAGGGCTGCGGCGACTGCAATGTGCAGAGCAACTGCGTGGCGGTGCAGCCGCACGACACGCCGCTCGGGCGCAAGCGCCACGTCGACCAGTCCGCGTGCAACAAGGACTACTCCTGCGCCAAAGGCTTCTGCCCCAGTTTCGTCGAGGTCACCTCGGCGCAACTGCGCCGGCGCCCCGGGCTGCTGCGCCGCGAGCCGTCGGCAGCGCAGCGACTGGCAGCCCTGGTCGCCGCGTTGCCGGCGCCCGCGCAGCCGGCGTGGGACGGCCCGTGGGACTTGCTGGTCACCGGAATCGGTGGCACCGGCGTGGTCACGGTCGGCGCCCTGGTCGCGATGGCCGCGCACCTGCAGGGCGGCGTTTCGAGCGTGCTCGATTTCATGGGTTTCGCGCAAAAGGGCGGCGCGGTGCTGTCGTTCGTGCGCCTGGCGCGAAGCGCGGCCCAGCTGCACCAGGTGCGCATCGACGCGCAACAGGCCGATGCGGTGCTGGCCTGCGATCTGGTGGTCGGCGCCAGCGGCGACGCGCTGTCGACGGTGCGCCACGGGAGAACGCGCGTGGTGGCCAACCTGCACCGCACCCCGCTGGCCGAGACCATGCGCGATCCCCAGGCCGACGTTCCGGTTCCCGAGCTGCTGGCCAAACTGCGCGCAGCGGCGGGCGATGAACGCGTCGATGCGTTCGATGCGCACGAACTGGCCGAGGACTTCCTCGGCGACAGCATCGGAGCCAACATCGTCGCGCTCGGATACGCCTGGCAGCGCGGCCTGGTCCCGCTGCCGGCCGACGCGTTGCAGCGCGCCATCGAACTCAACGCCGTGGCGGTCGAAGCCAACCGGCTGGCGTTCGACCTCGGCCGCCTGGCCGCGGCCGATGCCGCTGCCTGCGCGGCGCTGCGCACAGCCGCCGGCGAATCCGCCGCGACGTCCGATGACGGCGGCCTCGACGCGTTGTTCGCGCGGTACACCGCGCACCTGCGCGCCTGGCAGGACGCGGCGTGGGCGCAGCGCTGGGCCGCGCAGGTCGAGCGGGTGCGCCGGCGCGAGGCGGCGATCGGTGGCGACGAGCGCCTGGCCCGCACCGTGGCGCGCGCGCTCGGCAAGCTGATGAGCTACAAGGACGAATACGAGGTCGCGCGGCTGTACACCGACGGTTCGCTGCATGCCGGGCTGGCGCACGCCTTCGAAGGCCGCCCGCGGATCGCGTTGCTGCTGGCGCCGCCGTGGCTCGGCAACCGCCGCAAGATCCGCGTCGGCGGACGCTGGGCGCTTCCCCTGCTGGCGCTGCTGGCGCGCTGCAAGCGGCTGCGCGGAACGCGCTTCGATCCGTTTGGATACACCGCCGAGCGCCGGCTCGAGCGCGGCTTGATCGACGACTACGAGCGGGTGCTCGACGAAGTGCTGTCGCGGCTCGACGCGGCGCGGCTGCCGCTGGCCATCGAGATCGCCGCGTTGCCGCTGACCGTGCGCGGCTTCGGCCACGTCAAGCGCGCCGCGGTCGACGCGGCACGCGCCCGACAGGCCGAACTGCTGCATCGGTTCGACGCCCAGCGCTGGCCGGCACCCGAGGGCGCGGCGCGCGCGGGCCAGTTGCGCGGCATCGCGGTCACCGCGGCGCCGCGCTGAGCGCCGGCGCGCGGTGCCCGGCGGATGCCGGAACCGGCCACGGGCTCAAGCCGTCCCGTCCAGGACGCTGACGCGGTTGCGTCCGGAGTTCTTCGACGCGTACAGCGCGCGGTCGGCGCGCTGCAGCAGGCCGTCGGCGTTGTCGCCGGGAAGCCAGGCGGTCACGCCGATCGAGACCGTGAACGGGTCGAGCCGGAAGTGGTCGCGCTTGCGCACCAGGCGCAGGCCGTGGATGTGCGTGCGAATCGCTTCGGCCACCTTCGATGCGCCGTCGAGCGGAGTTTCGGGCAGCATGACGAGGAACTCTTCGCCGCCGTAGCGCACCGCGTGGTCTCCGCCTCGGATGCAGGTGCGAATGGCGTCGGCGACGTTGCGGATGACCGCGTCGCCCAACGCATGGCCGTGGGAGTCGTTGATCGCCTTGAAATGGTCGATGTCGACCATCAGCAGCGCGAACACGCGCCCCTGCGCGAGCAACTCGTCGAAGCGCGCGTCCATCGCGCGGCGATTGAGCAGGCCGGTCAGCGGATCGACCAGCGCCGCACGCCGGTGTTCCTCGAGCTCGGTGCGCAAGTGCTCGGTCTCGACCACCGTGTCGCGCAACTGCGCCTGCAGTTGGTCGTTGCGCTGCTGGGCCTGGCGCGTGGCGTCGAGCATGTCGCCGGCGATGGAGCGCAGCGCGGGGGCGTCGACGGCGCCGTCGAGCCGCTGCAGGCTGGCGGCGAGGGCGTTCCCGAACTCGGCCGTGCCTTCGCCGGCCTGGTTCAGATTGCGGATCAGCAGCAGCAGCAACTGCTTGAGGTCGTGGCCCACGCTGCGCAGCTGCGCAGCGCGGTCGGCGCCGATGTGGCGCTCGAACAGCGTGCGCAGCAGGTCGTCGTCGAGCGCCTGCCCGCTGTCGAGGCGCTGCCGCACGGCGCCGACGATGTCCGCGATCGCCCCGCTGGCGTAGGAGTACGCGACCGTGTAACTCAACGGGCTGGGCGCCAGGTGCTGGTCGACGAGTAGGTCGAGCGACGCCTGGGCAAAGCCCATGGCGTCGTCGAACGGGTGAACGATAGCCTGAATGTCGGTCATGCGGATCTGGCGGGCGGCCGCGGCCGCCGTCGTGCTGGTCGATGGTCGCGCCGGGGGCTGCGCCTGGGCGCGACCCCGCGGGCCTGCGCGCGGTGCAGTATATTGCCGCGCCCCTGGATCGCGGCGCGTCACGGCGCGGCGTCGGGCCGGCGCCCGTAGTGTTCGAGGGTATAGCGGTAGGCGCTGTCGATGCTGCGCGACCAGGCGCGCCAGTTCAGCAGCCCGACATCCTCGTGCGGCGGCGTCAGCAGCCGCGTGGCCAGTGCGCGGCGCATCTCGATGCTGCCTTCGCTTTGCACCATCGCCGCGCGCATCAGGATCGCGAACAGGCTCGGCCACTGGCGGCCGTGCAGCCATTGCCAGGTCAGGCGCGGCAGCGTCGGCAGCGCAGCGTCCTCGAAGGTCGCCGGCAAGGCGTTGGCGCCGCTGATGTCGACCGCGACGATGTCGTGCACGCCGGCGTCGCGCATGACGTCGGTCGGCAGGTTGTTCAGCACGGCGCCGTCGACATGGACCATGCCGCGGTCGAGCAGCGGGGGCAGGATTCCCGGAATCGCGGCGCCGGCGCGCAGCCATTTCCAGAGCTTGCCGCGACGGTGCACGTCGACCCGGCCGCGGGTCAGGTTGGTCGAGACGCAGAAGAACGGGATCGCCAGGTCTTCGATGCGCCGCTCGGCGAACGCGCGCTGCAGCAGCCGCGTCGTGCGCGTTCCGCGCGTCAAGGCGATCAGCGGCACGGTCAAGTCGCGCAGCGGGTGGCCGGCGATGAAATTGCGTCGCAACTGCTCGAGCATTTCGGCGTCGTCCCATTCGCAGGCGACGCCGGCGCCGACGATGCCGCCGATGCTGGTGCCGCCGACGGCGTCGATCGGCTGGCCGAGTTCGCGCAGCGCGCGCACCACGCCGATATGGCCGAAGCCGCGCGCGCCGCCGCCCGAGAGCACCAGGCCGACCGCGCGCTGCGCCAGGTGGCGGGCGAGCCGGGCGTAGTCGGCGTCGCCGCGCAGCCGGTGCGGCAGCACCTCGCCGCTGAACTGGCGCAGCCACGCGCTGACGTCGCCGCGTCCGGGCGCGTTCGGGCCCAGCACGAGCAGCCTGCGCGTGCGGTGCAGGGTGTCGCCTCCGCTGCGGCACAGCGCGTCGGGCCACGGCTGCGCGGTCGTTCCCGCTTCGGCCACGAGCAGGAACTGGTCGGCCTGGCGCAGGCAGGTGGCGCGCCATTGCGCGTCGTCGCGGTCGGCCACGTACAGCACGAAGCGGTGCTCGCGTTCGCGTTCCGTGTGCCACGCCGGGTCGCGTCCGCGGCCGGTGGCAGCGTCGAGCAGCAGGGTGGCGCCGAGCGGCCGAAGCGCTGCGGCGAGGCGTTCGGCAGCGTCGCGCAGCGCAAGCCCGCCGTGCACGCCGACCACGGCGAAGGTGCGCGGCGGCGTCAGCGCCTCGCCGTGCGCGCGCTGGCCGAGCCTTTGCAGGATATGCCGAAGCGCTTCGGCCAGCGCCTCCGGGTGCCGCGCCATCAGGCGCAGCATCAGGTCGCTGCGGTGCAGGCGCAGCAAGGTGCAGTCGCGCAGCGCACGTACCGTCGCGGTGCGCGGCTGCCCGGTCAGGAAACCGAGTTCGCCGACCGTTTCGCCCGGGGCGATGACCCCGAGCAGCTGGGGCGCGCCGCGCGCCAGGCCGCGGCCGAACACGCCCAGGCTTCCCGAGCACAGCACGTACAGCGCGTCGGCGCGGTCACCGCTGCGGAACAGTATGTCGCCGCCGCGCAATTCGTGCGGAGTCGCATGCGGCAGCAACGCCGCACGCACCCGCGCATGCAGGGAACCGAATACAGCGGTGCGCGCGAGGTTGTCGAGGATGTCCTGCCGCGTCGTTGGCATCTTCGCCAGCTCTCCTTGTGTGCATCAAGGTAGCACCGCGGCGCGGGATTTTGAAGGCGGGTCGACTTCGCCGCGCTGCTGCGCGGCCGATCCTGAGCTGCGCTCAGGACGACGCCACCAGCGCAGCGAAGTCGCGCGCGACGCGCCGCGTCAGCTCAGCCGGCAGTCCGGCGCGCTGCAGGCTGCGCACGCCGGCGATCGAAGCGATGAACTTGGCCGCGAACGCGGCCGGATCGCGCACCGGGTTCGCGCTGGCTTCGGCCTTGCGCACCAGCAGTTGGGCGATTCGATCGAGGCCGCAGCGCACCGCCTGCAGCATGTCGGCATCGGCCTCGTGCAACTCGCTCAGGCCGTTGAGCAGCAGACAGCCGCGGCCTTCGGCATTGGACGTCGCGGCGTCGACCAGGACCAGTTCGACGGCGGCCGCCAGCCCCTGCTCGGCGAAGGTCGATTCCAGAGCTTCCAGGGCTTGCGTGACGTAGCGGTCGATGGCCAGCAGCACCAGCTCGGCCTTGCTGTTGAAGGCGTTGTACAGCGACGACCGGCCGATCCCGATGGCGCTTTGCAGCGCGTCGACGCTGGTCGCGCCCAGGCCGCCTCGCCAAAGCGCGTGCATGGCTGAGTCAACAGCTTCGTCGGCATCGAATGTGCGTGGTCTGGCCATGATCACATTGTAATTCTTCGATATGAAACTCGCCCGTGACGACCCAAGCAAGGTTTTGAACGCATGAATACACTTCGTCCAGTTCCGCGACCGTCGTCGCCGGCGCGCTCCGCGCGGCGGTCGTTTCCGCAACGCAGACGAGGAATTCCATGCTGTTCGATCCCGTACAGATCCGTCACCTGAACTTGTCCAATCGCATCGTCATGGCGCCGCTGACGCGAAGCCGCGCGGTCGAAGCCAATACGCCCAATGCGTTGATGGCCGAATATTACGCGCAGCGTTCTTCGTGCGGCCTCATCGTCACCGAGGGCACCTCGCCTTCGCCCAACGGACTGGGCTATGCGCGCATCCCGGGCCTGTTCCATTCCCGGCAGGTGCAGGGCTGGCGCCTGGTCACGGACGCGGTGCACGCGCGCGGCGGGCGCATCGTGGTGCAGCTGATGCATACCGGCCGCGTCTCGCAGCTGGCCAACCTGCCGCCCGGAGCCGAGGTGCTCGGGCCGGGCGACGCGACGCTGGGCGGAACGGTGCATACCGACGCCCAGGGCATGCTGCCGTACAGCAGTCCGCGCGCCATGCGCGCGTCCGACATTGCGCACGTGGTCGACGAGTACGCACAGGCCGCGCGCCTGGCGCTGGAAGCGGGCTTCGACGGTGTCGAAGTGCACGCGGCCAACGGCTACCTGATCGAGCAGTTCCTCAACGCCAACGTCAACCGCCGCGGCGACGGCTACGGCGGCAGCATCGAAGGCCGCAACCGTTTCGCGCTGGAAGTCGTGCACGCGGTCGCTGCGGCCATCGGCGCCGAGCGGGTCGGCATCAGGCTGTCGCCGTACGGGGTGTTCAACGAGACCGGGGCTTTCGACGGCGTCGACGCGCAGTACCGCGCACTGGTCGCCGAACTGTCGCGCATCGGCCTGCTGTACCTGCACCTGCTCGACCATTCGGCGATGGGTGCTCCGCCCGTGCCGGGAGAACTCAAGCGGCAGCTGCGCGCGGCGTTCGACGGCCCGTGCATGCTCGCCGGCGGTTTCGATCGTGCCGCCGCCGAGCGCGCGCTGGCCGCGGGCGACGCCGACCTGATCGCCTTCGGCCGCAGCGCGCTGGCCAACCCGGACCTGGTCGAGCGCATGCACAGCGACGCGCCGCTGAACGCGCCCGATCCGGCGACCTTCTATACGCCCGGTGCTGCCGGATACACCGACTATCCGGTGCTGCAAACCGCCTGACCGGGCGCCGGTCGCGCCCGCGTCACGGCGCGGTTTCGATGCGCCCGCCGGCGTCGGCGCGCACACGCGTGCCGACGGCAGGCGGCGCGCCCAGCGTCAGCTTGCGTACCGAGCCGTCGTCCATCCGGATCGCGACCCGGTAGCGCGTGCGCGCCCCGGCGCCGGCTTCGGCAGGCAACGGCGTGACGCTGGCGACGGTGCCGCAGCCTGTGCAACGCGGCGCCGGCGGCGGCGGCGTCATGCGCCCGCCCTCGACCGAAGGCCTCGGCCGCAGGGCCGGCTCGGCGGCGCATGCGACCTGCGTCGGGGGGGTGGCCGAGGTTGCCGCAGGCGGGCTCCCGGCGGGTTCGGCCCGCGCCGTGGCGCGCCACGCGGGGATGGAGGCGGCGACGACCGCTGCGACGAACCAGGCCGTTCCGGCCGCCGGCCGCGGCGCGCTCATGGGTGTGCCCTCCTCGCTGCGCTCGACTCCCCGAGGGAGTTGAGCGCGCCTCCGGAGCGGCCGTGCGGCGCGCTCATGGGTGAGCCCTCCTCGCTGCGCTCGACTCCCCGGGGATGAGGCCCGCGGCTCCAGGCTGCCCTGCGGCAGCCTGGACGGTGCCGAATCCGAGCGGCTTGCAAGCTGCGAGGTGGAAGTTGAGCGCGCCTTCGGAGCGGCCGTGCGGCGCGCTCATGGCGTGTCTTCGACCACGCCCGCGAGGGCGCGGTGCACGCGGTTGCGGCCGGCGTTCTTGGCCGCGTACATGGCGCGGTCGGCCCGGTCGAGCAGCGCGCGGGCGTCGCGGTCGCCCGGGCTCCATTGCGCCACGCCGATGCTGACCGTCAGGCCGCCTTCCGGCAGGCCCGGTGGCGGGCGCCCCTCGACCGCGGCGCGAATGCGCTCGGCGACGTCGTGTGCGGCCTGCAGCCCGGCGCCGTCGACGATGAGCAGGAACTCTTCTCCGCCGAGGCGGCCCAGCACGTCGCCGTCGCGGCTGATCTGCTGCAGGATCGCCGTCACGTGCTGCAGCGCGGCGTCGCCGGCCAGATGGCCGTAGGCGTCGTTGATGCGCTTGAAGAAATCCAGGTCGATCATCAGCACGCACAGCGGCGCCGCATCACGGCGACCACCGCGGCGCTCGATGGCCTGCTCCAGCGCGCTCAGGATGGAGCGCCGGTTCGGCAGGCCGGTCAGTTCGTCGCGCGTGGCCATGCGTTCGAGTTCGCGCTCCATCGCCTTGCGCTGGGTGATGTCGCGCCAAATGCCTTCGACTCCGGCGAACTGGCCGCGCTCGTCGAACAACGCGTGGGTGCTGATCGAAATGTCGATGATCGTTCCGTCCGCGCGCCGCATCCGCCCGGGGAAGTCGTGCACGAAACCGGTTTCGCGGATCGCCTGCACCAGGCGCTCGCGTTCGCTGGCGTCCGGATAGAACGCAGCCGCCGGAAGTCCGATGATCTCCTCGGCGCTGTAGCCCAGCACGTTCTTCACCGCGGGACAGACGTAGCGGGTCACGCCTTGCGCGTCGGTGCGGTAGAACACGTCCTGCATGGTGTTCATGATGCGCTGGAAATTGCGCTCGGTTTCCTGCAGGCGCGCGTCCATTTCGGCCCGATGGCTCATGTCGACGAACGCAGCCAGCACAGCGTCGCGACCTTCGAAGGTCGTGTGGTTGCTCGTCATCGCCAGCACCCGCGCGCCCCGGCGGCACGTATAGACGCGAAATTCGGTCGGCGGGTTCGAACCCGCCGCCTCGGCCGCGTAGCGAATCCGCGCCTCGACCCGGTGCAGATCGAGCGGATGCACGAAATCGGCGACCGGGTGGCCGACGAACATCTCCGGCACGTCGGCGTCCATCAGCGCCAGCGCAGCGCGGTTCGCGTAGCGGAAGCGGCCGTCGACGATCACGACCACCCCGGCGGGCAGATCGTCGAGCCACGGACCCCGGGGCATGGTGTCGCGCGGCGCTGCGGGCTGCGACGTCTCGGAGCCACGCCCGGCGCTTCGCGGGGCGCGACGCTTCGCCGCCGATGCTGCGGTTGCGGCTTGCCAGCTCGACGCTTTCAGTGGGGACTGGTTTCGCATAGCTTAATTTGGCACGGCTTTGGCTTGGCGTCAACCCTGCTCGACACGCTTGTCGAGCCGTCTTGCCTCGCGCGCATGCCTGGTTTGTTGATGTGGCTGAAGGCGCGGGGGTGCCGCGGCGCGGCACACTGCAGCCGAATCGCGCACGCCGGGAACGCGTGCCCGGACAAGGGGAGATCACGATATGACGCGCCCTGTGTACCTGACGGTGCTGATCGCTGCCGGAGCCGCGCTGGCTGGTTGCGGAGGCGGAGGCGGCGGAACCACGCTGCCGCCGCCCGGCACCACCTTCGGACTCGAGGCGGCGATGGTCGCGCTCGAAACCAGCGGATTCCAGAAGACGGCGTCGATCAGCGGCTCGGCATCGGTGTCCGGGGTGACGTATCCGGTCGGTGGAAGCGTCACGCTGACGCTGGCGCCGATCGGAGCCCCCACCGTGTTCAACGGCCAGACCGCGCTGCTGTCGAGCAGCAGTTTCAGCGGCAGCGTCTCCGTCGCCGGCCAGACTCTGGCGTTGAGCGAGACGCAGCAGGCGTACCTGTCCACCAGCTACGCCCCGCTGGGCTACGTGACGTCGGCGGCGTATTGCGTGGCGCCGGTTCCCGGCGTGGTGCCGGCCACGGTCGTGCTCGGCGACAGTGCCACAGTGGTCGCCTACGACTGCTACAGCGACGCGACCCTGAGCGTGCCCACCGGCAGCGAGTCGCTGAGCTACACCATCGAGCCGGGCATTTCGAGCACGACGGTGACCGTGGCGTTGCGCACGCGCATGACCGATCCGTCGGGGCAGCAGGTCGCCGTCGAGGAGGACGACTACCTGCTCGATACCGCGGGCGCCCTGGCGCTGCAGCGCGCAAGCCTCAGCGGGACTTTCTCCGGGGTGGCGATGACGCTGCAGCTGACTTTCTAGTCCATCGCGTCTGCGAAACGGCGGCGGCTCAGCGACAGGCGCGGCCGTCGGCGTCGAACAGCAGTGCGCCGTCGGCGGCGAAGCCGATGCGCAGCGCGCTGCCGTAGGCCGGCGCGATCGCGCACTTGAGCATCAGCGGCAAGCGGCCGGCGTGCCGCAGGTGGCACAGCGCGGTGTCGCCGAGGTATTCGACCAGCATGACTTCGGCCTCGAGCACATTGTCGGCATCGGCTTCGGGAGCGTCCAGTACGTGCAGTTCCTCGGCGCGCACGCCGACGCTGACCTGCTGGCCGCGGCGCAATCCGGGATCGCGGCAGCGCACGCGCAGCGGAACGCCGCTGGCGTCGATGCGCAACGCTGCGCTGTCGTCGTCGCCGCGGCCGAGGTAGGTCGCGTCGATGAAATTCATCCGCGGCGTGCCGACGAATTCGGCGACGAAGCGGTTGTCGGGCGACGTATACAACTGCTGCGGCGTTCCGATCTGTTCGACGCGCCCGCCCCGCATCACCGCGATGCGGTCGGCAAGGATCATCGCCTCGACCTGGTCGTGCGTGACGTACAGCATGGTGGCGGCGAGGCGTCGGCGCAACTGGGCGAACTCGACGCGCATTTGCACCCGCATCGTGGCGTCGAGGTTCGACAGCGGTTCGTCGAACAGGAACGCCTCGGGCTCGCGCACGATCGCGCGTCCGATCGCCACGCGCTGGCACTGTCCTCCGGACAGGTCTCGCGGGCGCCGATCGAGCTGCGATTCGAGTTCCAGGATGCCGGCGGCGCGCTGGACCCGCCGGCGCACGACGTCGCGCGCGTGACCGCTGCAGCGCAGGCCGAACGCCATGTTTTCGTAGACGGTCATGTGCGGGTACAGCGCGTACGACTGGAACACGACCGCGACCCCGCGCTGCGCCGGCGGCAGCGCGTTGACGCAGCGTCCGCCGATCAACAGCTCGCCGCGATCGATGCGCTCGAGCCCGGCGATCGCGCGCAGCAGCGTGGTCTTGCCGCAACCCGACGGCCCGAGCAGAGCGACGCACTCGCCGTCGGCGACGTGCAGCTCGATGGCGCGCAGCGCCGGGATCGCGCCGTAGGTCTTGTCCAGTCCTTGAATGTCGATCGATGCCATGTCCGTGTCCCGTCGTCATCCCTTGAGCGCGCCGCGCGTCAGCCCGCCGACGATGCGCCGGTGGAAAAGCAGCACCACGGCGACCAGCGGAAGCGTGACCACGACCGCAGCGGCCATGATCGCGCCCCAGGGCAATTCGTAGGGGCTCGATCCGCTGAACAGCGAAATGGCCACCGGGACCGTGCGGTGCTCGGGCGAAATCGCGAACGTCAGCGCGAACATGAATTCGTTCCATGCCGCGATGAACGCCAGCAGCGCGGTGGTCGCGATCGCCGGCCACAGCAGGGGCAGGACGATGCGCAGCAGGATTTGCGCTGCCGATGCGCCGTCGAGCATCGCGGCTTCCTCGAGTTCGCGCGGCACGTCGGCCATGAACGAGGCCAGGATCCAGACCGTGAACGGCAGCGTCAGCGACAGGTCGCTGAGCAGAAGCGCACCCAGCGCGTCGTACAGGCCGAGGTCGCGCACCAGCGCGAACATGCCCGGAAGCACCGCCACCGGCGGGAACATCGACACGCCGAGCAAGGCCAGCAGCAGGGCGCGCCGGCCGCGAAAGCGCGCGCGCGTCAGCGCGTAAGCCGCCGGCAGCGCGATCAACAGCGACAGCGAGACCACGCCGCAGGCCAGCAGCGTGGAGTTCAGCACGCTGCGCATGAACAGCCCGTCGCCGAGCACGGCCGCGTAGTTGTGCAGGTCGGGATGGCGCGGCAACAGCGCGGCGTCGGGAAGCGCGGACGCCGGCTGCAGGGAACTGACGGCCGCGTAGTACAGCGGCAGCAGCGCGTAGCCGGCGGTCGCGGCGACGCCGGCCAGCAGCAGCACGCGGCGCAGCAGGCCGATCATCGCGCCGGTCCCAGCAGGCGCACGCGGCCCGCGCGCAGCATGCCGAACACGCACAGCGCGACCATGGCGAACACCAGCGTCGAAGCCGCCGAGCCGTAGCCGACCTCGCGAAAGCCGACCAGCTGCTGCTGGGCGTAGACCGAGATCGACGCCGTCTGCGGCATCGATCCGGTCATCACGTAGATGATGTCGAACACGCGCAACGCGTCGATGGCGCGCAACACCAGCGCGACCGCCAGCGCGGGGCGCAGCAGCGGCAGCGTCACGTGCCAGAATACGCGCCAGCGCGGCACCCCGTCGACCCGCGCCGCTTCGTAACATTCGCGGGGCAGCGTCTGCAGCCCGGCGAGCAGCAGCAGCGCCATGAAGGGCGTGCTTTTCCAGACGTCGACCAGGGTGATCGCGAACAGCGCCAGCCGCGGATCCGCGGTCCACGCCAGCGGCCGCGCGAGCAGTCCGGCGTCGTGCAGCCACGCGTTGATCGCTCCGCTCTGCCCGTCGAGCATCCAGGCCCACAGCTGGCTGGAAACCACGGTCGGGATGGCCCACGGCACCAGCACGGCGGCGCGCAGCAGCACGCCGCCGCGCATCGGGCGCTGCAGCAGCAGCGCGATGCCCAGGCCGAGCACCGTCTCCAGCGCCACCGACACCAGCGCGAAGGTCAGGGTATTGCCCACCGCGCGCCACCAGCCCGGGTCGGCCAGCACCCCGGTCCACGCGCCGTTCGCGCGGCCCAGGTAGTTGGCCACGCCGACGAAGTGCGCGTGGTGCGGCGCGAACAGCGTGGCATCGGTCAGGCTGTAGCCGAGGACGTGCAGCAGCGGCACCCCGGCGACGGTGGCGAGCGCCAGCAGCAGTGGCATGACGAAGATCCAGGCTGTACGGGTATGCATCGTGTCGGGTGGCGGCGGGTTCAGTTCCAGGCGCCGTCGGGCGCCATGTGTTGCAGGCGGCGCTGCAGCCGGCGCAGCGTCGGCCCCGTGGCGCTGCGCCCGGAGACGATGTCGTGCACCGCGTCGGAGAACGCCGCGCTGACGCGCGCGTAGCGCGCCCGCGTGACGCTGGACGGGCGCTCGACCGCGGCGCGCAGCGCCTGCGTCAGCACCGCGAAATCGGGCAGCGACGCGCGCAGCTCGGCGTCGTCGTACAGCGCGGTCCGCGTGGGCAGCAGGCCGGCCTGAAGCGCGTCGGTACGCTGTTGCTGCGGCGCGGTCAGGTACGCGATCAGGGCGGTCGCTTCGCGTGGATGACGCGAATGGCGCGACACCGCGAACTGCCATCCGCCCAGCGTGGCCGCGGTGTTTCCGCCCGCCCCGGCGGGAAGCGGGGCGACGCCGACCCGGCCGCGCACCGGGCTGCGCGGGTGCTCGAGCAGCGCGCGCGCGTACGGCCAGTTGCGCATGAACACGGCGTGGCCCGACTGGAACGCCGCGCGGGCCTGTTCCTCGTGCATGTTCAGCACGTCCAGCGGCGATATGGTGCCGATCCAGCCGCGTGCCATGTCGAGCGCGGCGCGCGCGCGCGGATTGTCGACGGTGACGCGACCGCTGCGCGCGTCGACCAGCGTGCCGCCGCCGGCCGAGGCGATCCATTCGAGCGCGTTGCAGCTCAACCCCTCGTAGGCGGCACCCTGCCAGACGTAGCCCCAGATCCGCGGCTGCCCGGCCGCGCGGGCGCGGCGCTGCGCTTCGGCCGCGACGCGGCCGAGTTCGTCCCAGCTGCGCGGAACCGGCAGGCCGAACGCGTCGAGGAGGTCCTTGCGGTAATACAGCAGCGGGACGTCGGCGAAGTAAGGCAGCGCCACGAGGCGGCCATCGACGGTGTCGCTGCGCAGATCGGCCTGGGCGAAGCCTTCGATGTCCGCCGGACGCAGGTACGGCCTGAGGTCGATCAGCTCGCTGGCGAGCTGGCCGGGCCAGACGATGTCGAGGGGGTAGACGTCGATGCGCGCGGAGTGCCCCGCGAGCATCTGCTGGATCAGGGCGAGGCGCTCGGTCGATGAATTCGGCAAATCGACGAAGCGCACCTGATGGCCCTGCTGCCGAGCCCATCGCTGCGCGGCGTCGCGGCAGGTGTCGGCCTGCACGCCGCCGCCGCACGACAGGGTCAGCGTCGCTGCGGCGACCGGTGGTCCGGCCGCCGCAGCAAGCACGGCGCAGGCCAGCACGGCGCAAGCAAGCACGGCGCAGGCAAGCACGGCGCAAGCAAGCGCGCTGCGTGCCGTTCGAAGCATCGCGTCCTCCTCGCAGGCGAGCCGCATGGCTCGTACTGCGGGATTCGATCAGGCGCGCGGCGCGGAAGTTCCCGCCGCGCGTGCCCCGGTCCTCAGATCAGGCAGAGCCGAACGTCGATGTTGCCGCGCGTGGCGTTCGAGTAGGGGCACACGGCGTGGGCCTTGTCGATCAGCGCACGTGCCGCGTCGGGCGCGATGCCGGGCAGTTCGACGCGCAGTTCGACCTCGATGCCGAAACCGCCTGACTGCGGCCCGATTCCCACCACGGCTTCGACGGCGAGGTCGGCCGGAAGCGCGATGCGTTCGCGCGCCGCGACCATCTTCAGTGCGCCGATGAAGCACGCGCCGTAGCCGGCAGCGAACAGTTGCTCCGGATTGGCGCCGGTGCCGCCGGGTCCGCCGAGTTCCTTCGGCACCGACAGCGCCAGGTCCAGCCCGGCTTCGTCAATGCGTGCGCGGCCATCGCGGCCTCCGGTGGCACGGGCATGGGCGCGGTACAGCACGCGGTCAAGTGACATGGTGTCCTCCAAATGGTTGTGCACTAAATAATAGTGCACGATTTAAATCCGACGCGACGACGTGGACTTGGCCAAACGGTTCTCAGCCGTGGTGCGCGTCGAGCAGCCGAGCGCGCAGCGCCACCAGCCGTTGGCGCAGATCGGCGAGCTCGTGCAGCGGGCAGCCTGCGGCTTGCGCCACTTCGGCCGGTATCGACTCGGCCTTGGCGCGCAGCGCGCGTCCGCGCGCGCTCAGTTCGACGAGTACCCGCCGCTCGTCGGCGGGGTCGCGGCGGCGCTCGATCAATCCGAGCGCCTGCATGCGCTTGAGCAGCGGCGTCAGCGTGGCCGAGTCGAGGAACAGGCGCTCGCCGATCTGCGACACAGTCACGCCGTCGCGTTCCCACAGCACCAGCAGAACCAGGTATTGCGGGTAGGTCAGTCCGAGCGCGCGCAGCAGCTTGCGGTAGACCTTGTGCACGCCGAGCATCGTCGAGTACAGGGCGAAGCACACCTGGTCTTGCAGCCGCAGCGAGCCCGCGCCGGCGCCCGTGTCCGTCAACGCCTGCGCGGGAACAGGAGGGTGCATGGCCGCGATGATACCGCCGCGCCGGCGCGTGCGTGCGTGCGCGACGCGTTGCTGCTGATCCGTCCCACGCGCGCTGTCGACCCTGGCATGCATGCATGCGACCTTTTGGGGGCCCGGCGCGGCGTCCCAGTCTGCCGGCTTGTTGCCCTCTCAACTGCTTGCTGCTCCCCCAGCCCTTTGCTGCCGCTGCCCGCTTGTTGCCCTCTCA